>JAAWSW010000015.1 GCA_022801735.1 Bacilli bacterium
CATAATTCATATCATGAACAGACGCAGTACTTACATAATTAAGTAAGAAATCTGCAATTCTTAAATTCCAAAGTTCAAATGGTAAATTATAGAATAATGTAAGTACTAAACCTACCATCATTGAAGCAGTTTTTACTTTTCCAAGTTTACTTGCTGCAACTACATTTCCTTTACTACCAGCAATCATTTTAATTGAATCAACTACAGTATCTCTTAAAATTATTATTACTGGAATTATAGGATGAATAAATCCTTGGGCGCATAAAATTATAAGTATAGCATTTACTAAAATTTTATCTGCTATGGCATCCATCATTTTACCAAAATCAGTAACTAAATTATATTTTCTGGCAATGTATCCATCAACAAAGTCTGTTAATGATGCAATTATGAATAAAACTCCAGCAATTAAATATCTAATATCAATTACTAATGATTCATTGATAAATATTGGTTTTAACTCAATTCCTATTGCTGAAAGTGGGAATAGCAAGATTGCTATTATTATTAATGTTAAAAATATTCTAAACATTGTTAGTTTATTTGGTGTGTTCATAAAGACCTCCTATTTTTTTTCAGTTATAATTGTTCCTTCTTCAAAATCATCATCGATTACATTTATGGTAATTACAAAGTATATAATAACTGATATTAAAATTGCTAATACTCCATATACAACAACTGGTATAACAGCAATTTTTCTTTTTTTATTATATGTATATGGTGATTTAACTGCTTTAGTTGGTTTTGCTTCCTTAGCAGCCATTTTTATATCATCTAAGGAAAGCCTTGAAGTATAATCGAATAAATACTCATTAAATTCATCAACTAAATCTTCTTTGTTTAATCCTAAGTATTTTGCATAATCTCTAATAAAATATTTAAGATAAAATATATCGTCAAAGGCTTCTGAATTTCCGGCTTCGATATTTTCAACTTGGGTTGGTCTTACTTTTAAATCTTCGGCTACTTCTTCAATTGAAACACCGATGCTTTCACGAGCTGTTTTTAACTGCTCTCCTATTTCTTTCATATTCTTACCTTCCTTTATATAAACAAAATAATATTTTATAAGCCATATTCTGTACCTATTGCTAGGTGACAAACATCTATCTACCGACTAATCGGTCCCATAGAAAATTCTTTATTCTCTTCTATTAGGTTCCCCTACCATAATTTGGGTTGCTTGCTTGCGGAGTTTACCACGTTTCACTCTTTTATTTCTAAAAGTATCGTCACTGCGGCACTTTATGTTTCTTAACCATAGTAAAACCTTAGGTCTTGAAACGTCGTCAGATTAAATCTGCCATAGGTTATTTTTTCCCTATGCACAATCACTACAGTCATCACAGACTGTGCAAGTATGGACTTTCCTCTACATTACTTGGAATGCAGCGTTTGTCAAAATATTATTTGTCTCCATAAATGATTTTTTCTAAATTAGATAATCTTCTAAGTAAGTCAACATTGTTTATGCCACCACCAGTTTCTGAAGCAACATCTAATTTAGTGCGTAAATTTCTGATTTCTTGTTTTAAACGCATGTTTTCATCAATAAGGGCTTTCTTATCACGTTCAGTTTCACGCATTAAAGCAAACATTTCTTCATAGTCACTGATAATAGTGTCTAAGAATTTATCTACTTCTTGTGGTCTATATCCTCTTGTATCGATTTTAAATTCTTTTTCTAAAATATCTTTTGGAGTTAGAATGATTCTTTCTTGATACATAGGTATCCCCTCTTTCTTATATTACATTTTAAAGGAATTTGGTCATATTGTCAACATTAGGGCTATTTTATAAACCATAAAATTTTATCTTCTACTCGAATTTTTCGCACTATATTCACTCATCATATTTAAAACAGTTTCGGCCTCTTCAATAAGCGCATAATACTCTTTAAATAATTCTGGATTTTCTTTATTTAATAATCCATCATCTATTAGGCGCTGAACTTTATTGATTATAAGATTAAATCTATCAAAATTTTCTTTACCTATTTTATCAAATAAAACATTATAATCTCCTGTTATTTTTGCATTTATTATTTCTTCTCTATAATTATCAACTAATAATCTTACTAATTCTTTAATTTCATGTCTCATATTACAGTTTTCAGAGTCTAAAGTTAGTCCATCTTTATCTACTAGATAAATACCTGCTTGGTGTAATAAATCTCTACATTCTATTGCAAAGATATCTGTTAAGGCTTCATTTAAAATTAGATACTCATAATTATTACTAGGATTTACATAATGAGTTTCTAATATGATATCAAAACCAACAGCGCTATCACTGCTGATATCTATAATATGTCCACATTCATGTAAAAAATGAAAATCTAAATTTCCGTTCTTTTCTCGATAAATAGGGAAAAACATTAATCCATAATTTTTTCTGCGCTTTATTTCACGTTTAACCCTAAAATACATTGTTTTAAACTTTTTTTCATGTATGAGGTGATAAAGTATGGTTCTAAATATTTTTTTAACTGGGTCCATTATATACACACACATTTCTGACTGTTTTTTTATTGATGGTAAGTTTTCTTGTATGTATTCATCATTAAAATCTTCATGTTCACATTTTTCATAAAGGTCTGTATCAGAATTTTCATTGTAAAAAATATATTTAGCGGTTTGTAACCTATCATGAATAATTTTTCTATATTGTTCACCATATAATTTAGTATAAACTTCTTCTACATATAATAGTATGGTTTTAAAATTATAATTAAAAAAATTCATAAAATACCTCGCTTTTAATTTTAATTTATTCTAACATGCTAGAATGTTTTTTGTCAATTTTGAAATGATTAATTTTAAATTGATATCTATATATATTTATTGTATAATTAATAATAGGTGGTAAAATGAAGGAACCTTTATTATATAGAATAGTTAGGCCTTTGATAACATTACTTTTTTATATGTTTTTTCATCCTAATATTATAGGTAAAGAAAATATACCAGAAAAAGGAAAAATAATATTGGCAGGTAATCATACAAATTTTTTGGATTGTCTTTTGTTAATTTCTAGTACAAAAAGACCTATTCATTTTTTAGCAAAACAAGAACTTCTTAATGGTATGTTTGGTTTTATTTTTAAGAATATGGGAATTATTCCTGTAAATAGGAAGGCTAAACGTAATAATGAGGCTTTTGATGCGGCTATTAATTGTTTAAATTCTGAAAGGGTAATTGGTATTTTCCCAGAAAGTACTATTAACAGAACTAAAACAGAAATAACTATTCCTTTTAAAAATGGTGCGGTTAGGATGGCCTTTCAATCTGGTAGTGAAATTATTCCCTTTTCAATTACTGGTAAATATAATATTTTTGGTAAAGGTGTAACATTAGTTTTTGAAAAGCCTTATGCAGTAGAAAGTGATAATTATATGCATGAGATAGACAAGTTAAGAGAAAAAATTAATACAATGATTATAGAAAGAAGGTAACACATGGAATTTGTAAATAAGATTAAGAGACTTAAGAAACCTAATGCTCCTTGGAAAAAATATTATGAAGTAGATGACATCGAATTAAATGATGATACTATATATGAACTTTTAGAGAAATCTGCTTTAGATAATCCTGAAAGATATGCAATTGAATATTTTGGTAAAAAAACTAAGTTTAAGGTTTTTCTTAAACAAATTGATGATTGTGCGAAGGCTTTTAAGGCACAAGGTATTCAAAGTAAAGATGTTGTTACAATTTGTATGCCTAATACACCAGAGGCAGTTATTTGTTTTTATGCTTTAAACAAAATTGGGGCTATTTCAAATATGATTCATCCATTATCTGGTGAAGAGGAAATTAAAAATTATTTAATTAATAATCATACTAAGTTATTAGTAACAATTGATATTGCACTTGAAAAAATAACTCATATTTTAGAGGAAACAGGCGTTAATAAAGTTGTTGTTACTTCACCTAAAGATTCTATGCCTATTTTATTAAATGTTGGTTATAGTCTAACTCAGGGCAGAAAATTCAAAAAGGTTCATGATTCTATGTATATTTATTATCATGATTTTATTAAACTTGGTAAAAATGAAACTGTGGAAACAGTTTCTGGTAAACGTGATACTCCTGCTGTTATTTTACATAGTGGTGGAACAACTGGTAGTCCTAAAGGTATTGTTTTATCTAATGGTAATTTTAATGCTTTGGTTAAACAATCGATTATTACTTTTGATAAACTTAATCCTGATGAAGATTCTATTTTAACTATTATGCCTTTATTTCATGGATTTGGTTTAGGGGTTTGTACTCATACGCCTTTATGTCTTGGTGTTAAAACTATATTAGTACCACAATTCAGTGCGAAAACTTTTGATAAGTTACTAGACAAAACTAAACCGACAGTCGTAATTGGTGTTCCTACTTTATATGAGGCTTTAACAAACAGTAACAATGTGCCTAATCTGGATTTATCTAAAATTAAATATTTAATTTCTGGTGGGGATTCTTTATCAGATTCACAAATTGATAAGATTAATAATTATCTTAAAGCACATGGATGTAAAATTGATTTAGCACAAGGGTATGGTATGACTGAGTCTTTAGCGGCTACGGCTTTTACGGCTGGCCCTGGGAATAAAAAAGGTAGTATTGGTATTCCATTTCTTGGAAATTATTTTAAAATTGTTGATCCTGAAACTGGTGATACTTTAGGACCTAATGAAGATGGAGAAATTTGTGTATGTGGTCCAACTGTTATGCTTGGATATTTAGATAATGAAGTGGAAACTAATAATGTTTTAAGAATTCATTCTGATGGATATGTTTGGTTACATACTGGTGATATTGGGTGTATAGATGAAGATGGGGTATGTTATTATAAACAAAGACTTAAGAGAATGATTATTTCTAGTGGTTATAATGTGTATCCTAGTTATATTGAAAATATTATTGAGCAGCATCCTGCAGTATTATCTTGTACAGTAATTGGAATACCTCACCCATATAAAATTGAAGTACCTAAAGCGTTTATTGTGTTAAGGAATGATTATCATGGAATTGGTAGTACGAAAAAAAGTATTAAATCTTTCTGTGAAAAGCATTTATCTAAACATTCTGTTCCTTATGAGTTTGAATTTAGAAAGTCTTTACCTAGAACTTTGATTGGTAAAGTTGATTTTAAAAAGTTAATGGCTGAAGAAGAAGAAAAACGTAAAAAGGAGAAAAAGAAGAATGAAGAAGTATCGTAGTTATAGTATTTTAAAGTTTATATTAAATCCTATTTTTAGATTGTGGTATAACCCTAAAATAAAAAACAGTCATAATATTCCTAAAGATGGTTCTATCGTAATTGCTGGTAATCATAAGCATCTATATGACCAATGTTTGGCAATTATTGCGACTAAAAGACAAATTAGGTATATGGCTAAAAAAGAATATTTTGATGGCAAAATGGCATTCTTTTTTAAGGCTGTGGGATGTATTCCTGTTAATAGAAAAGAGAAGGACCCTAGTGCGGTTAGTGCGGCTTTAGAGGTGTTAAATTCTGATGGGGCTTTAGGAATTTTTCCTGAGGGAACTAGAAATAAAACTGATGAATTTTTATTACCTTTTAAATTTGGAGCAGTTTCTATGGCACAAAAAACTAATGCTTATATAGTTCCATTTGGTCTTACTGGTGATTATAAATTTAGAAGTAAAAATTTGATGATTAATTTTGGTAAACCTTTTAAGGTTGATAATATGACTTTAGAAGAAGCGAATGATAAATTATATAATGAGGTTAAAGTTTTAATGGAGGAAAATTTAAAGACAGATTAATTTCTGTTTTTTTATTTGTTTTTTAGTTATATTATGTGTTATAATTAGTATATAATTTAATAAAGGAGGAATGGTTAAATGGATTTTGATCCGTTGCCGAAAAACACAGGTATAATTAAATTTGTTCCTGAAATTATTAACAGGAAACGTATTTTTTATGAAGAAATTAATGGGGAAAAATTATTCTCATTAGGATATTTTAATGAATATACTCATTCTTTAGTTACTTGCCGTGCGCGATTTGATAGTAACTATAATCTACTTGACTGTTATATTGATGTTAATTTGCTTGATAGAGCCTATGAGGAGTTTATGGAAAGCGATAGTGAATTATCATTAGAAGATTTATTTGATATTTCTGCTATGCTTGGCGAAAATGAAAGAGTTGGAATGTCTTATGATGGTAAAACTGTCTCTTCATTTATGAGCGGAGAAAATTATAATGTTGATGTTCATATGGGGTGGGTTCTTACTTATGCACTTAAGGAAGATAATTTTAGACTTATGGATATTACTGACAAATGTATTGAGTATTTGTGTATAAAAACTAGTCTTTCTAAACAGCATAGAACTACAGCACCTTTTAGAAGAATTGAAAGTATTTGCCGTGTGAAAAATACATGTAATGATAAGATTATGAAAAAAGTTGGATAAAAAAATCCCACTTTTTTTTGTGAGATTATTTTGTTAAACTATATAGTTTTTTTACTTCTTTTAGGGTTAGATGTCTATATTCACCTGATTTTAAACCTGTAAGGTCTAGAAATGCAAGTTTTTCTCTTTTTAATGATGCAACTTGATAACCGATGGCCTCAAACATTCTTTTTACTTGATGATATTTTCCTTCATGAATTACTATTTCGATTATTGTTTTATTGTTCTTTTTATCTAGTTTTTTTATTTTTACTCTATCGGCTTTCAGTTTTTCGTTTTCTGATATTACTCCTGTTAGCATTTTTTTGATTAATTTTGGATTTACGGCTTCGTCTATTTTTACGATATATTGTTTTTGTATTTCGTTTTTAGGGTGTATTAGTTTATTTGTGAGTTCTCCATCATTTGTTAGGATTAATAGTCCACTTGTATCATAATCTAATCTACCTACTGGATATAATCTATTTTCTGTTTCTATTAAATCTGTTACTGTTTTCCTACCTTTTTCATCTGTTGTTGATGTAATTATCCCTCTTGGCTTATAAAGTAATATATATTCTTTGATTTCTTGTTTTATTGTTTTTCCGTTAACGGTTATTGCATCTCCTAGACTTGCTTTGGTTCCTAAATCTGTTATTGTTTTTCCATTGACTGTAACTAATCCTTTTTGTATTAATTCTTCGGCTTTTCTTCTTGAGCAAAATCCACTATTAGCAATTATTTTTTGTAATCTTTCCATATTTTTTCACCTGAATAAATTATACATGACTTTTCTTAAAAAAACAATGGAACGATGATTAAACTTAAAATTACTGTTATTAAATCGGCAAGTAATCCAGCCCATAAGGCGTATTTTATTTTTTTTATTCCTATTGTTCCAAAGTATAGTGTTATTATATATAATGTAGTATCACTTGATCCTTGTATAATTGAAGCCATTATACTTAAATAACTATCTGCCCCGTAAACGGTATACATGTCATTTAAAAGGGCTAAACCAAAACTTCCTGATAATGGTCTCATTACGGCTATTGGAAGTATTTCTAATGGGACATTTATTAATATAAAAATAGGTTTTAGGAATTGAAATACTTCATCTATTAAACCACTACTTGTAAATATATTTATCCCAAATATCATGGCTAGTAATGGCGGAAACATATTTAATACCATTGGTAAGCCTTCTTTAGCACCTTCTACAAAACTATCATAAACGTTTATTTTCTTTTTGGCACCATATAATATTACGGTTAAAACTAATATTGGAATAAATAAGTTAGATAATAATTTCATTTATACCTCCGAGCAAATATTCTATCAATTATTAAGCCTATAATTAATGATATGAAGGTTACTAAAATACATGGAACTACTATGCTGGTTGGATCTGTACTATCATGCATCATTCTTAAGGATATTATTGTTGTTGGTACTAATGTAACTCCGCAGGTATTGATTACTAAAAAGGTAATCATACTACGGCTAGCAGTATCTTTTTCTTTGTTGATTTTTTGTAAGGATTCCATGGCTTTTAGTCCAAATGGAGTGGCGGCGTTTCCAAGACCGAAAAGATTGGCTATTATATTTGAGGAAATTAATCCGATTGATTCATGTCCTTTTGGTATTTCTGGAAATAGTTTTGAAAGTAGTGGTGAAATGAATTTCGATAGTTTATCTAACAAACCTGATTGTTTGGCTATGTTCATTATACCAAGCCATAGGGCTAATAAGGGAAAAATTTGAATGATTAAATCTAATGTGGTTTTTCCACTCGATATAATTTGTGTATTTAAGACATCTGTTTTTCCGTTAATGATTAAAAATAGTGAGCCTGATACGATAAAAAATATCCACAGTTTATTTATCATTGTTTAACCAAGATTTTATTTTTTCTGATAGTGTTTGTTTTGACTCACCTTTGTTTATATAGATATTTTGATGGGTTACTTTTTTATCGCCTATATAAAGATTTACTGTTCCTATTTTTGTATGATTTGTAAAATGTCTTTTTTTATCTATTTTATATTTTAACATAACTGCTTCTTTTTCTGATTTGGATAGTGGATATTTTAAATCTTTTTTTATAAATAATGTATTTCCTTTGTAATAGTTTTCTCCTAAAATGGTAATGTTTCCTTTTTCTATTAATGTATATGATGTATAGTTTTTAAAGGCTTCTTCATAAAGTGATTTATGGTCCTGCCAGTCACTTCCATCGTTTATAGTTACTACGGTTAAATTAAGTCCATTTTTTGATGCGGTTGTAACTAATGTTCTTTTGGCTTTTTTTGTGAATCCTGTTTTTCCACCGGTTGTATATTTATATGTATTTAATAATTTATTTTTATTATGCCATTTATAAAAGTTTTTGTTTGTTTTTACTGTATGGACTTTTGTTTTTGTTATTTCTCTAAAATTTGGATTTTGCATAGCGTAACTCATAAGCAGGGCCATATCATAGGCTGAAGATATGTTTCCTTTTTCTTCATCTAATCCACTTGGATTATTAAATGTTGTATCGTTCATACCTATTTTTTTGGCAGTCTCATTCATTTTTTTTACAAATTTTTCGGTACTACCTGATACATTTTTTGCGATAACAAGGGCTGCGTCATTTCCACTTCTAAGCATAAGTCCATAAAGTAAATCTTCTAAGGTTATTTTTTCCCCTTTTTGGACATATATTCCTGAACCATAGGCTTTTAATATTTCGTCTCCTACAGTTACAGTTTTCTTTATGTTGGAATTTTCTATGGCTACTATAGCCGTCATTATTTTTGAAATTGAGGCTACACTTTGAGTATAATGGGCATTTTCAGCATATAAAATTCTTTTACTGTCTGTATCCATTAATACAGTTCCTTTGGCATTTGAACTAAATGCATGTACATTTACTACTGGTACTAATAACATAATCATTAGGAATATTACTTTTTTCACTTTAATCACCTAGATAAGTTTATGAAAGTTAGTTCATTTTTATTAAAGAAAAAAGGACTATATTATCCTGCATATAGTCCATTTATTTTATTTAAGTCTTCATCACTTAAATCTTCTAATTTCCAAATATCATCTTGTTTGGTTAAGTTAAATGTAATTGTATAAGTTTCTGTATCAGTAACTTTTTTTAATTCATCTAAACGATAAGTACTGAAAAGAGTTGCATCATAGTTTCCATCTTCACCATTAAATTCTGCCGCATTTTCACTTTTATAATTTTCGGATTCAGCAACTGATTTGGTATAATTTCTAACTGTAATTTCTGTTTCTACGGTGGCTTTGTCACCATCTATTTTTTCATCTTTTATTTCATATTTTAAATCTTGATAATGTTTTTTCATGAATTCTTTATATTCGCTTTTATTATCCTCGTTTAAATCTGGGTCTGCTGCTAATGTAGTGTCTAAATCTTCCATTACTTTTGAATCTAATGATTGATAATTGTTTAGGAATTCTTCAACTTTTTTGGTTGGTGTATTATCTAATTTTGAATCACAACCAGTTAAGATAAATAATGCTGAAAATATTATCACTAAAATTTTTTTCATAACTTCCCTCCTCAATTATATATTGGGAAGATTGGAGTTTTTTATACTATTTTTTTATGTTTTTCTTTCATTTTATTAAGGTCTTTATTAATTTGTATGTTCAAATTTGGAAAGGCAATTACTAAACGTTTTGTTAAGATTGAATGCTTTCTTAATGTTTCTCTAACATATTGTGTGATTTCGTCAGTTGAATCTCTAAGTTCATTTGTATTTACTATTTTAATTTTTGAAATTATTCTAAATGATGTAATTATGTCTATTATAAAAATTATTAACAATATTACTGAAATAATTAATACTGCAGTATTCGAAAAATGATTTAAAATATTTTTGAAAAATGGATTTAAAATGTGAATTAATATTACTCCTAGGATACCGAAACCAATGCTTGTGGTTAAACTAATTCTACCATTTATATTATATTTTTTATCACTATAATCCCACCATCTAGTTTTAAATATTTTTTCCATTATATAACTAGTAAAATATTCTAATATGGCACCTAATATTGTGGCCATAATAAAAAGTGCGGGTAAATCATTTGAATACTTATTTAATAATATAGTTATTAATAATGCGCCGACTCCATATATTGGGCATAATGGTCCAATTAAAAAGCCTCTATCTGTTGGTTTTTTTGTTTGAATACTGACTAGAATAACTTCCATAAGCCATCCTAAAAATGAATACAATATAAATAATAAAAACATAACTCTTATTTCCATACTACTCTCCTATTTCTAATTTAGATTATATCATAATTTGAAATTTTAATCGCCTTTTGGGTTAATGATTCTAGTTGTTTTTGTGTTAAACATGATTTATGGATATTGGCGGTAATCACGTATTTATCAAAATAATTGTCATTCATCACAAAGAATTGGTTTCCATATTGATGATGACTATTTTCGACTTTCCATCTTATTGGTTTTTCGTTTTCTAAATGAACGCCTTCAAAAACCATTCCGTGTTCACTTGTGATTGCTCTTGATTGAAGGCCTTCTTTATAATCTAATAATGTAATATTTATATTTTCATAATCATGAAGTCTAGTATCTAAAATATCTATTTCACGATATGGCGAAATACTCATTCGGCATCCGAATTTTACTGGTATTCCTTTTTTTAGTTGTTTTATAATTAATTCTTTTAGTTCTTCTTTTGGTACATTAAGTCCTTCTATGTATGGATTTTCATAATCATGACTACTAAATTCTTTATAATATTTTTTATAATATTCTATATTTGGATTACAAATAACAAAAATAAAGTCATCTAAATTTAATGTTAAAAATTTGTTTTTAAATTCTTGAGGGGTTATATTGTTTAAATTTATATTTTCACCTTGTGTATTTTTATAAGTATAATTAAATTTTACTGGTGGTTCTCCAGATACTTTTGAGAGAAAAGAATACATCTGGCTTAGTTTTTGTTTTTTTATACTATATAATTCATTTTCAGTGATATTGGATTTTAAGTTTAATAATTCTAAACAATCTTTTGTAATTTTTTCTTTCCACAGTACTAAAAGTTTATCTGAGTTATTAGTGTTTACTGTTTCTGGCATAATTTCACTAGGTACTAATCCATATTTATTAACTATATTGGCAAAGTTAGTATAATAACTTCCTTCTGTTAAATTTCCACACCAATTATTTAAGATGTTTTTACTTAAGTAATCTATGGTTGTATCATTTTCGATAACGTAATTATAAATAAAATTTGTTTTTTCTAATTTATCAAAAAATGTTATATAGTTAATTGATAAAGTTAAATCATTAGGATTGATATCCATATTTTGAATCATATTTCCTTCTACCATATTAATACTAGAAAAACACCAACATCTTCCACTTTTTAGTTGATCATACAAATGATAACTAGGTAAGTCAATATTAAAAACAAAAGGATTTTCTTTTAATATTTCTTTGTTTAATAAATAATTATCAATTCCTTTGGTTGTAATTTCTTTTTCTATTTGTTTATTTTCTACATTATTGTATTTAGTTTTAAATTCTTTTATATCATACAATGTTAATTCTTTCATAATACACCTCTACTATCCTTTTTATTATAACATAATTATAGTTTTTTGCATATTAAAACCCTTGCAGTGCAAGGGATGAAAATCAAATTGGTGGAGCCGGGGAGACTCGAACTCCCGTCCAAATACACTTCCAAAAAAATCTCTACAAGTTTAGCCTGCTAAGAGGTGTCCTAATAAATACAGTAGCAAGCAACTAATTTATTAGTAAGCCTATAAATTTCGTTATTGCTTCTAGGCTAAGCAATAATATATCCCATTAAATGTGAGCCCTTTTAATTCCCCATGGGAGAGGGAAAGAAAAGAGCAGCACGCCATATCTTAAGCGAATGCTAATTGGCCATTATAGCCTTCATTTTTTCCAGTTATATTTAACTGTGTATTTTTACGAGTACCCTCGACTTGCAATTTTAATCTCCATGTACCTGTCGAAACCAAAGCGGCCCCATGTAAGAGGTATTATAGCATGTTTTATTTTTTATGTAAAGTTTGTCACGTTCACTTGTGGTTATCATTTGCTTTTGTTATAATTATTTTAGGAATATTTAACAGTTTGGTACTACTTCTAATCCTAGTTGATTGGAGGTGATGCTTATGATTAAAAAAGATTTTTTAATCTTTTCTTTAATCATTATCATTCTTTTATTTTAGTATTACTATTTGTAATTCTAAAATAAAAGTGTACCTAACTCTACTGCTAGATTAGGTACACACTCTGCTGTAGTACTCAACATTGCGTAGTTAAGTATTCCTTTTTATTATGTGCAAATTAATTGCTTACATGCACATTATAACATATTATGTTTTTTGTGTAAATATTACCTTTTTATTCTTGTTCTTATGTCTCTTTCTATATCTCTTTTTTTGATACTTTCTCTTTTATCATAATCTTTTTTACCTTTGGCTATTCCTAGTAATAGTTTTGCTTTATTCTTTTTGAAATAAAGTTTTATAGGAACTAAGGTGAATCCATCTAATCTTATTTTATCGTTTAATTTTAAGATTTCTTTTTTATGAAGTAATAGTTTTCTAGTTCTTGTTTCATCGTGATTGAAAATATTACCTTTATCATAATGACTTATATGCATGTTTATAATTATGGCTTCACCATTTTTTATTTTTGCATAACTATCTTTTAAATTTGCTTTTCCTTCTCTTATGGATTTTATTTCAGTTCCGGTTAATACTATTCCTGCTTCTATTGTTTCAAAAATCTGATAATCATATTTTGCTTTCCTGTTGTTTATCTCCATTTTTATCACCTTTTTTTGCTAATTTGAAATTTATTAGCCCCTTGTCTTTAATAACGCTATCTACTATTATATCTATTTTTCCACCAACCATATATCTTTTTTTCGTTCTTTTACCAATAAGACTAAATGTTTGTTCTTGATAAAAATAGTAATCATCATCTAAATCGTCTATTCTAATCATTCCCTCTACCATGTTTGGTAATTCCACATACATTCCATAATTTGTAACAGTATTAATCATGCCTCTATATACTTCACCTATATGTCCTTCCATATATTCGGCCATTTTCATATCGGTGACATCTCTTTCACACTCGACTGCGGCTCTTTCTCTTTCTGATGATTGAATAGAAATTTGAAGAAGTTCATTTGTATAATAATTAATTACTTCGTTATTTATTTGATGTTTGAAAAGATATGTTCTAAGTAATCTATGTACGGTTAAATCTGGGAACCTTCTTATTGGTGAGGTAAAATGTGTATAACATTTACTACCTAAACCAAAATGTCCTATATTTGTATTATCATATACTGCTTTTTTCATACATCTTAGTAACATGGTTGCTAGTATAGGATATTCTTCTTTATCTCTTAATTGGTTTAATATTCCTTGAATTGTATATGGGGTTATTTTTCTTAAGTTTGCATTTACTTTATAACCTAGTACGCCAACAAATTTTAAGAAATTCTGTAGTTTTTCTTCATCTGGCATTCCATGAACACGATATATAAATGGTAAAGTCATATATGTTATAGTTGTGGCTACTGCTTCATTGGCGGCAATCATAAAGTCTTCTATTAATTTTTCGCCTTCGCCTCTTTCTCTTTTTTGAATATCTATTGCTTTTCCATTTTCATCAACAATGACTTTTACTTCATCAGTATCAAAGTCTATATATCCTCTTTTAATTTTATTTTTTCTAATTATTTTTGCAAGTTCATACATTAGTTTTAGTTTATCAGCATATGGTTCATAACCTTCTGGAATAATATTTTCTTCAATTACTTTATTAACATTTTTATATGTCATTTGAATTCTTGATTTTATAACACTTTCAAATATTTCGTTGGTTATTGTATTTCCATTTTCGTCTATTTCCATGATGCATGAAAGTGCGAGTCTATCTACATTTGGATTTAATGAACATATTCCATTTGATAATTGATGTGGAAGCATTGGGATAACTCTATCTGCTAGGTATGAACTAGTTCCTCTCATATATGCTTCTTTTCCTAAAGCACTATTTTCTTTAACATAGTATGATACATCAGCAATATGAACTCCTAATTGGTAGTTCCCATTTTCTAATTTTTCGATGCTTATTGCATCGTCTATATCTTTTGTATCATCGCCATCTATTGTAAATATAATTTGGTCTCTAAGATCTTTTCTATCTTTTATATCTGCTTCAGTTACTTCATTTGGTATTGTTTCTAATTCTTTTAAAACTTCATCTGGGAAAATATCACTGATGTTATATTTTGCAGCAATTGATAATATATCTACGCCTGGGTCATCTTTATGTCCTAAAATTCTAATTATTTCGCCTTTGTAGTAATTACTTTTTTCTACATTATTACTTATTTTTACAACAACTTTATGTCCTGGAACAGCACCTTTAGTATTTTCTTTTTCTATTTCTATGATGATATTTAATTTATCATCATCTAAATCGATGAAATTTTTATTATCTTTAATATAGAATTCACCTACTAGTAAATCGTTTAAGTTTCTTTGATTGATATGTTTAATAACTGCTTCGTGTTTTTCTTCATTAATAACACTTATAACTACAGTATCTCCATTAATCGCATTATTCATATTATTTTTTGAAATATAGTAGTCATCTGTTTCACCTTCAATTACTACAAAACCAAATCCTTTTGGATTTACTATTAAGGTCCCTACTTTTTGGCTATTGTCATTCCATTTTTCATATTTGCCTTTATTGGTTACTCTTATTTTTAAGTTTTTTTGAAGTTCTATTAGGATTTTGGGTAATTCTTCTTTTTCTTCTTCTTCCAACTTATCTAAAATTTCTTCATATGTTATTGCTTTATTTTGTCCAGTAATTATATCGTATATTTTTTCTTCCATGTTATGCACCTCTATTATTTATTATAGTCTATTTCTCTAGAAAAATATAGTATTTTAACATTTAAAAGTATTTTATTAAGTTTTTATGTAAATTATTTACTTATTTCCTTTTTTTTTGTTTACTTTTTTCTAGTTCTTTTTCATCATCAAAAAAGTTTTACTTTTTAGTAAAACTTCTATTTTTTTATTTTGATAAGATAGTAACTACTAAAGGCGATGGAACCTAAGAACGCTACTATCATGTCCCACATAGTGTCTGATACTCCTGTGGCTACAACTCTTTGTGCATCTCCGCCAAAGAAATGATTACACGTGAATTCAAATACTTCCCACATTCCAGCACAGAACCAAGTAAATGATACTATAAATAATATGTTGAATATTTTATTTTTTGTTTTATTATGTTCTAGAATAATATAAGCAATATAGGCAGTTAATACACCTGACATGCAATGTGTAATTTTATCAAATCCATCCCACTGGTTATACATTTCTAATCCTACTCCCATATAGTGAGCTAAAAAGATAAATATAATCCATATAGTTTTAAATCCTTCATTTACTTCTATTTTAAATATTTTCTGTACTATATATGGCATAAATATAGTAAAAGCAATACTAGCATCTTTTAGTATTATTACAATTGTTGTATCTAGTTCTCCTATTACATTTAGGGCACTACAAACTAGTGTTATTAGTATCAATAATATGTTTATTTTCTTCATGTTCTATTTGCTCCATTTCTACACTATTAATTGAATTAAATCTTTTTGTTATTTTTTCTGTTGTTGTATGAATGTCTTTTACATCTTTACTTACTGTATCTATACTTCTAGATAGTTTATCCCATCTATCTTTATAGCGTTTAAATTCTTCATCTAACATTCTAAGTTCTGTTTGAATAACTTTTGTATATTTGTCTCTTTCTACATTTTTCATTATTATTTGTAATGTTGTAAGTGTACTCATAAGAGTGGTTGGTCCTGTTATCCAAACTCTCTTTTTATAAGCATAATCCATTATATCTTGATGATATGCATTTACTTCGGCAAATATTGCTTCTGCTGGTAAAAATAAAATTGCTTGATCTGTTGTTTCATTTGGAATTATATATTTTGTAGCAATTGCATCTATATGTTTTTTCATATCTTGTTTAAAAAGTTTTTCATATGAATCTCTATGAGTATTTGTTTTATCCACCATATTTTGATAATTTTCTAATGGAAATTTTGAATCGATAGCAATCATTCCTAGTGGTTCTGGTGCGTTTATTATACAATCTGCAATGGTTCCGTTGCTTAAGGTATATTGAAGATTATATACTTTTGTATTATTAGGACCGAATACATTTTCTATAATGTGTTTTAAATTTATTTCACCATATATTCCTCTTGTTTTTTTATCGGTTAATACTGTTTGAAGTGAAACTATATCATTAGATAAATTATCTATTTTCTTTTGGGCTTCATCTATTTTTGAAAGTCTTTCTAATACAGAGGCAAATGTTTTATTGGTTCTTTCAAAGTTTTGATCTAATCTTTCGTTTACTTTATCATTAATTTGATTTAATCTATTTTCTATTTTGTCATTTAGTTTTTGGAAGTTATTGTTTGTATTATCTGCTAAGTCGCTTTTAAAAACGCCTAATTCTTTTACAACCTCTGTTTCCATTTTTCCTAATCTTTCAGTTATATTTGATTCATTAATATTTTTTGTTAATGAAATAACACTTACTATTAATATTAGTACTAATAGACCTATTACAATATACTCCATTTATCATCTTCCTTATCTTTTATAATTATATCTTATATAACTATTGTTTTCAAGTTTAGAAAGAAAAAAGTATATTTTTATATACTTAATGAATTATTTTTTGTACTTCTGGTTCTTCACATAGATCAGATAATTTAATTTCTAGAACTTGTGATAATCTCCATAAAGTTCCTAATGAAAATGTCTGATGTACATTGTTTTCTATGTTGGAAATAAATTGTTTTGAATAGGTACTTTTTTCGGCTAATTGTTTTTGTGTCCATCCTTTTTTCTTACGATATTTTCTAATATTTTTTCCTACAAAGTCATATACATAGTTTTCATCATATCTATCGAATTTCATACTATCACCATTATTATTTTCCCATATTTTGGCAGTTTGTGGGTGTTATGGTTCGTAGCACTCATAATTATTTTGGTTTTAATAAAAAGAAAACTAAATTTTTTAGTTATTTAGTTTTCCTTTGTAATCTATATTATATGGTTTCTAATTCTAGAATGTTTACGATTTGCTCTATGCATTCTAATACTTCTTTATAGGTTATATTTTTGGCATACTCATATTTTTTATTGTAAATATTCCACCTATTTTGTAAAATTTCACTTTGTTTTAAAATGTTTAATATATTATTAATATCACCTTTAAAGTTTCTTTTTTCGAAGGTTTTCTGTACTGCATTTCTAAAATTATTTTTATTTATACTATCCCAATTTCTAGTATATATTAAATAGGCATCATAATAATCTCTCATTCTTCCATTTAGTTCTACTCTACTAAAAATTGTTTCCAATTTTTCGGCTAAAACGGTCTCAATATTATAGGCCCATAGATTTATTGTTTTGTCACCTAATATTGGTTTATATTTATATGTAATTGCACCCGGTGTTATTGGATCCCCTGTAGCAATATCAATATGAAACATCTCTTTAATATTTTCTATTTCAACTATTATGGTTATTCTAAAACCACCATATTTTTCGTTATCCATAATAGGTGTTATACTTAAACATTTTAGTATGGCATTATCATCTATATTTACAGAAATAATTTCTTTAATCATCTTTGTTATATTTCCCTTTGTAAAATTATCATTTTTAAAAGCTGTATCTATATCCATTGTACTTCGGCTCTCAACTCCAAATAAGGTACTTAAATAAAACCCACCTTTTAATATAAAATTATCCTTATATTTACTCATGGACAATCTTTCTATAAATCTGTCATACATATATAGTCTTAATAGTATATTAAAATCTATATTCTTTTGTTTCGAAATTTTTTTTAGTTTATCCTTTAGTTGCATACTATTCATACATCATACTAATAAAATCTATCACTTCTTTTTTTATGCCAAGTTGTTCAGCATAAACGGATATTTTGGTTAGATTTTTATCCTTTCTTCTTAAATATTCTTTGACACTGTATTTGATATGCTCTAAATCCATTCTCTTTTTTGATTTAATGATATCACAAATACATCTCTCTATATCATAAGCCTTTACTTTATTGCCCATTGGTGTCGTAATTTCTGTAAGGCCCAACTGATAGATATCCTTATTGACATAAAATACATTATGTTCTTTCAATTTATTGTTATGGTATGACTTAGTTACTGTTACATCATACTTTGTATCTGGCGCTTTTATTGAAAGCCCATAAAAATAAAGTGCTGTCATATGAGAGAAAATAACTTTAGGCATACTGTAACTAAATACATAATAAGTATCTTCTATTTTTTTTGAGTCTATATACAGTCCTTTAGATAATTGCTCAATTTGTCCTCTATCTTTCATAATAGTTAAATACATTCTATGTATGTCAAACATCTCTAATTCTTTTGTTGTAATGTACCCATTATTGTTTTTCATTATTTCTTGGATAATTTCAATATTGCTTTTTTCCTTAAATTCTTTTACCATCTTCATCACCTTTATTGACGTTTATACTGATATTTTATCGTGTTTCAGTGTGAATGTCAATAAAACAATTAAAAAGAAAACTAAATTTTTTAGTTATCTAGTTTACTTTTGTAACAGCCATGCTTCATATCCACCTATAACATTAACTGTGTTATATCCTTGATTTCTTAGGATTTGACATAGTTTTTGTGATGTTATACCGTGTTGGCAATATAAATAGTATATTTGATTTTTATCTAAGTATTTTTGTGGATTTATCATTAATTCTTTTGAATTAATATTTTTTGAATTTGGCATATGATTGTTATTATAGTTTTCCATTCCTCTGATATCTATAATATTTGGATTAGATAATTTTAATAGATCAGATACTGAAATATTCAAATTTATCACCTCGATATATTATATGATTGTATTTATTTTTAATAGCGGCTATTAAAACAAAAAAGAATGTTTTCACATTCTTTAGTTATCATCGTCTGCAAAGAAATCATCGAAGAATTGATCGTCTGTAACATAATCTTCATTATCTTGGCTGTTTATTTTATTATTAGTATTGATATTGGCAGTAATTGCCTTAGCAAATTCTTTTTTATCTTTTTTGATTTCATGTACTTGTTTTGGTTTTGTAACAACTACAGGCTCTTCTTTCTTTTCTTCTATTTTTTGTACTTCTGGTTCTTCAATTTTTTTCTCTACTTTTGGTTTTTCCACAACATTGTTTTTTTCTTTTTTAGATGTATGTTTACTGAATTTTTCTTTGATTTCTTTTGTAACTGGTGTTGGCATTACCACTTCTACATTTGGTATCTCTGTTTTTTTGCTTCCGCTTCTATTTTTTGATTGTTCAATACGTTCTTTTTCGGCTGCCTCTTCGGCTTCTAATTCTGCTATTCTAGCATCGATTCTTTTAGCCATTGCTTCTAAATCAATTGGTGGTCTTTTTCCTGTTGGCGTTTGTGTTCCCATCATACCGTTTGGTATATTAGGCATTTGACCTTTATTTAAATTTTTACCAATTATTTCATTTATTCTTTCTTCTTTTTTCTTTTGAACATATCCTTTTAAATCAAATATATGAACTTGCTCTTTTTCTCTATGAGGATATTTCGCAGATTCTGGATCTGTTTTATATAAATTTCCCCAATTTATTTCATAATCTAATTTCAATTTTGTTCTAAATGGATCCATTCTACTTCTTAATAGTATTACTTCTCCCATTTTTAATTTCTGCAAATCACTAACTGTAATAAGTGGTCTTGTTTCCTCTTTTTCTTTATCTCCTTTACCAGTTTTTACTTTTATATCCCCACACATTTTACTGATTTCTTCTAGTGCAGCAATTTCTGTACTGATAAGATAAATAATATTACCACAGTTACCTCTAATAGTGTCTGCTTTATTTTTTCCATATACTTCTGCTAATTGGGCAAAGTTTTGGATAACGAAGAAAAATCTCATCTTTCTACTACGAGCGGCTGAAACCATTGTTTCAACGTCTTTTAATGGTGGCATATTAGCAAACTCATCTAGTAAGAAGTTGGTTCTATATGGTAATTTTCCACCATTTTTTTGTGCATAGTCTACTAATGCTTCATAACATTGTTTTACAAATATTGTAACTAATGGGTGGTAAGTTTTCTTTTCATCTTGAATAACTATGAAAACTGCGGTTTTCTTACTACCGATATCTGAAAATTCAAAGTCGCTATGTGATAGCATTTCTGAAATATTCTCTCTTGAAGCAAATAGTCTTAGTTTTTGTTTAAATACTGAAAGGATACTTCCTTTTGTATCTGTTGGTGCAATTATTGTTGATGAGGCACTTACATAAGCAGGTGATGATGGATCTTTAGTATTGAAGTAATCGTTAACATAGGTTGTATTAGGTCCACTTTTTTCTTCACCAACTGTGGTAAACATATTAACACTGTTTAAATTTATTTCTTCTTCTTTGGCATCTTCAAATAATCCTAAACATATTCCTGAGAAATAATCAGCAGATGTTTTTTCCCAGAATGGATCTTGATTTTGTGCGTTTTGATCATATAAAATATTTAAAGCAAGGTCATCTACTAATTCGTTTGCTTTATCTTGATTTCCATTTTTATAATATTGATATGGTAAATGTAATGGATTCCATCCACTACCACTTTGTGGATCACGGAAGTTTAAAATAACAACATTGTATCCACGTTTCTTTAACATTTCACATGTACCCTCATATAATTCACCTTTAGGGTCTGTGATAATCATTGACTCATCATGTTTGGCAAGTGATTTTATAAGTGGAAACATGGTGATTTGTGATTTACCTGCTCCAGTAGAACCTATTATGATATTATGGAAACCTGAATCATCAACCCACATTCTTTTTCCGTCATTAATTAATGGTACTCCACCAGCATCGGCAGTTTCAGAATCTAACGTAACCATTTTAATATCTTTATCATTTTTTAGTTCTTTATCACTTAACCATCTAGAGTATCCTTTTTCCTTTTTAGATTCTGTTGAAAAACCTAATCCTTTTTCTCTATCAAAGAATTTATCTGATACACTCATAACACAGGCAACTAATGCGACTATATAAAGTACAATTGTAACCCAAAGATAATCATGGCTAAATGCTGGAAATGGATTAAAGCCATGGAATAAATGGTCTAAATCACCTTTAGCAAATTGGGCTAAATTAAGAACGGCGATTGCTACAAAATATAATAGTATTACAGCAAAAATTCCAAACATTATCCAATCTTTTTTTTCTGCTCTAAATTTTAGTTTCATGTATAGTCCTCCTTAAAAATTAATTGTTAGTATATATTAATTATTTTCTTTTTTCAAGTTAATTTTAATACATCATTATTATAACATAAAAAAGTAATATTTAGTATAACTTTCATTACCTTAGGTAATGAAAAAAGAAAGTAACCTACTTTCTCAGACTGTAGACAAACCCCGGTTTTCAATAACCGAGGTTTTCTTTATAAAATAATTTTTGGAAATTTAGAATAAATTTGAATATTTTTTCCATAAATGA
>JAAWSW010000016.1 GCA_022801735.1 Bacilli bacterium
GGGTATAATGGTAGAAAGATAAAATAAAGAACAATAACTATAATAAACATAAAGGTGGTAGTAATGAGAAGGAATAGAAAACAAAAGAACCAAAGAAAAATAGTAGTGTTAAGCATGATATGTTTATTATTTATAATGACAGTAGGATATGCAGCCTTTCAAACAAATTTAAGTATAAGTGCTAAAGGAAATATAAAAGAAAAGGCTATAACACCACAAGAATTAAAAAAAGATATTGTAACAACAGGGGATGGATTATATGAAGATACTACCGCTGAAGGAAGAAGCCTTTATAAAGGAACAAATCCAAATAACTACATCAAATTCAATGGTGAACTATATCGCATAATAGGGATAGATTTAAATGGAACAATGAAAATAATAAAAAATGAAAGTATTAATTCTATGGCATGGGATGAACCAGGTACAAGAGATAATATTAATAGTACATATTGTACTAATGCCAGTACTAATGGTTGTAATTTCTGGATAGCCACCACTAATTTAGTTAACCCTGTATCTAATTTTATACTGTATGCTCCCAATTCGAATCCCAATACAGATACAATAACATACTCAGGTACTATAACCAATGATGCATCACTAAATACATATTTAAATACAACATATTATCAAAAACTAGGAGAAGACGAAAAATATATAATAAATTATGCTTTTAACGTAGGTTCTCCAGGTGATATAAATGACACAGAAACCATAGGTGCAGATATAAAACAAGAAGGTTTATACAAGTGGAATGGAAAAATAGGATTGATGAATGTTACTGATGCTATAAAATCTACCACAAATACTAATTGTGATAGTTTAAATGCAGCCTTTAAAAGTAACACTACAAAAATCTGCAATACAAATAACTGGTTATGGATTAAATCAGGTGCTGAATGGACAATATCACCATGTATTGGATCTACCCGTGGTTATGTATTTACTGTTCATAGTGATGGATATATACCTAACATGCTTGCTAGAAGCACTAACCAAGTTCGCCCCGTTTTCCATCTTTCACCTAATATACACTTATTAGGAAAAGGCACAGAACAAAAACCTTATATAATAAAATGAGATATGAAAAATATCTTTTTTTGTATTCTTTTGTCATAAGACCTATTTCTACATTTTATTTATATCTCTAAGACATATAATACTTATACATTGGGGTGATATAATGAAAAAAGTAAAAACAGTAAAAAAAAGAAAATTTAAATTTAGAATTCTAGGTTATGCATTCCTAGTGTTTTTAGGTTACCAGATATCTTTTAATGTCATTATGAATATCAAACTTGCTCATACAAACGAAGAATTTATCAAAGGGTTACTTGCAGATTCAAACTACCATTTACTTTATGAAAAAAAGGCCGATAACTTATTAAATAAAATGTTTTCATATATTTTTGATATTAATGAGCCAGTAAGTATATTAGAAAATACCTTTCACTATAAAGCCAACAAAGAGACAAATGGATATGTTAGTAATCCTAAAAAAAATATGCAAGTATCCAAAATGAAAACAGAGCCATTAGTATATATCTATAATACCCATCAATCAGAAGAATACCAAGGAAAAGCCTTTGAACCATACAATATAACACCAGGTGTTATGATGGCCTCATATTTATTTCAAGATAAACTAGAGAAATTAGAAGTTAATACTATAGTGTTAGAAGATAACGTTATAGACTATATGAATTTAAATAATATGAAATATTCACAAAGTTATAAAGCCAGTAGAAAATTTATTGAACAAACCATAAAAAACACCCCAAGTCTAAAATTAATAATTGATCTCCATAGAGATAGCGTTTCTAAAGAAAAGGCCACAACTATAATTAATAATAAATCATGTGCCAAAATATCATTTGTAATAGGTAACGAACATGATAATTATGAACAAAATTTAGAATTAACGAATAAATTAAACAATATGATAAAAGAAAAATATCCTAACTTAACAAGAGGAGTTTTAATTAAAGGTGGAAAAGGAAATAATGGAATATATAATCAAGATATAAGTCCCAAACAAACATTAATAGAAATTGGATCACATGAAAGTACAATCGATGAAGTATTAAATACAATAGAACTCTTAAGCCCAATTATAGAGGAGTTTGTCCATGAATCGTAAAAAACTAGGAAAAATATTTAGATTCACCACATTAACCCTTTTTATAACCTTTGTAGCCCTATATATTTCTCAAAGTGCTGGATATGTTGAATATGAAAACAGAAAACAAGTCGCCCTAACCCAAAACCAAATAAAAAAATTTGAAGCCGATGTAAAAAAGGGAAAACAAGTAGACATAGAAAAATATCTAAAAACAAACGAAAAAAACTATCAAAACAACATATCAAAAGTAGGGTTAAAAGTTTCTAAAATCATGGAAAAAGGTGTTAATAAAGCCGTAGATGTAAGTTTCAAATTTTTAGGTAAATTATCAGAGTAAACTTTAATAAAAACATTAATTGTGATATGATAATACACAGGTGATAAAAATGGAAAAACTAATAATTGGAAGTCACGTTTCATATACAAGTAATGAGGGTTTAGTAGGAAGTGTAATCGAATCATTAAAATATGGTTCAAACACCTTTATGTTTTATACAGGCGCACCTCAAAATACCCTAAGAAGTAGTATTGATATGGAGTTAACTAATCTTGCTCATAAAACAATGGAAGAGCAAGGGATAGACATCAAAAATGTTATTGTCCATGCTCCATACATAATCAATCTTGCCAACAACAAAGATAAAGATAAATATGATTTTAGTATAAACTTTTTAAAACAAGAATTAAAAAGAACCCAAATGCTTGGAGTAAATAAAGTTGTTCTGCACCCAGGAAGTCATGTAGGTCTTGGAGTAGACGAGGGAATAGATAATATCATATATGCTTTAAATCAAGTTTTAGATGATGAAAAGGGCCCAATAATATGTCTAGAAACTATGGCTGGAAAAGGAACAGAAATAGGAAAAACCTTTGAAGAAATAAAACAAATCATTGATGGAATAAAAAACAAAAATAGAATTATGGTATGTCTAGATACCTGCCATATTCATGATGGTGGTTATGATTTAAATAATTTTAATAAAATTTTAGAAGAATTTGATGAAGTGATAGGATTGAACAAATTAGGATGTATTCATATAAATGACAGTAAGAATGCTTGTGCAGCCCATAAAGATAGACATGAAAATATCGGTCTTGGAGAAATCGGTTTTGATAATCTTATAAAAATAATTTATCATGAAAAATTAAAAGAAGTTCCTAAAATATTAGAAACTCCTTACATATCAGAAAAAGAGGGTGGAAAAGATCGAACTTATCCACCATATAAGCAAGAAATAGAAATGATAAAAAATAAAAAATTCAATACTAATTTATTAGAAGAAATTAGAACTTATTATAAATAACCTTGATATTTGTTTTTATACTTATTGTATAAAGAAATAATCTTATCATAGTTATCTTTAGATAAATTATCTTTTAAATAATTAATAACCTCTAAATCATTACCATTAAGTACTTCGCGGTAATGATTTTTTGCCACATTTAAAAGAATATTTAATTCATTTTCATTTAAATTAATATTGTTTTTTAAAGCAAAATCGTTTATATTATTTATGGTTAATTTATTTACATATTGTCCAATTAAACTATTCATAAATACCCCCTTATATAAATATATGAAAAAATCAAAAAAAAGTTATAGAAAAGAGGTGCAGCATGAAAAAAAGAAGAAAAAAGAAAAATGATGAAATAAAATCCTTAATCAAAGGTCCACTTTTCAAAAGAAAGAAACCCTTACACTATTCAAATCCAAGCAAAATAAATAAAGACATCAAAAAAGAAATAGAAAAAAGATATAATATTTTAACAATTATAATAGTAATAGCTATTATAGTATTGATAATAGGACTATTCATAGTTCAAGTAGTAAAAAAAGATTATTACACAGAAGAAATAAAAACTCTAACGCAAAAAGTAGTTGATGGACCAGCCGCACCTAGAGGAAGAATTTATGATAGAAATGGAAAACTAATCGTAGATAACAAAGCAAATAAAGTCATATACTATCAAAAACCATCTAGTATCACTTTAAAAGATGAAATAAAAACCGCATATAAATTATCTCAAATGATAAGTGTTGATTATTCAAAATTAAATGATTATGATTTCAAAAACTTCTGGATAAAAAATCACAAAGAAGAAGCCAAAGAAAAAATAACTGATGAAGAATGGGATTTATTAAAAAAACGAAAACTAACCCAAGATGATATCCAAAAATTAAAAATAGAAAGAGTAACCGAAGAAGATTTAAAAGCATATAGTGAAAAAGATAAAGAAGCAGCCTATATATATACGTTAATGAATACAGGCTACTCCTATGAAGAGAAGACAATAAAAAATATAGACGTTACCGATGAAGAATATGCATTAGTTGGAGAAAACATAAGTATCTTAAAAGGTGTAAATACCAAATTAGATTGGGAAAGAGTATATCCATATGATAATACATTCAAAACAATATTTGGAACAGTTTCAACAAGTAAATCAGGAATACCTGCAGAACTAAAAGATTATTACCTTGAAAAGGGTTATAGTTTAGATGATAGAGTAGGAACAAGTTATTTGGAATATCAGTATGAGGATATATTAAGAGGTAAAAAAAATAAATACCAAGTAACTGATGATGGTTCATATAAATTAATAGAAGAAGGTAGTAGAGGCCAAGATATAGTTCTCTCAATTGATATCGAACTTCAACAAGAAGTTGAAAGAATTTTAACTGAAGAAGTACAAAGAACAAAAAAAGAAGCCAATACAGAATACTATAATCGCTCATTTGTTGTCATTGCTGACCCAAACACAGGAGAAATATTAGCCATGGCTGGAAAACAAATAAAAAATGAAAATGGTGAAGAAAAGATTTATGACTATACCCCAGGAGTACTAACATCACCAGTAGTAATGGGGTCAGTTGTAAAAGGGGCCAGTCAAATAGTTGGTTACAATACAGGTGCCCTAAAAATAGGTGAAGTCAGATATGATAACTGTGTAAAAATAGCCGCAACACCAGAAAAATGTTCGTGGAAACCACTTGGAAGGTTAACAGATATTACTGCACTTGCCCAATCATCAAATACATATCAGTTTTATACTGCAATTAAAGTTGGAAAAGGCAACTATAAATATAATAAACCACTAACAGTGAATAAAGAAGCATTTGATATTTACCGAAACACCTTTAAACAATTTGGTCTTGGTGTAAAAACAGGAATAGATCTTCCAGTAGAAAGTTTAGGATATAAAGGTAGTAAAACAACATCAGGATATTTATTAGACTTTTCAATAGGCCAGTATGATACATATACCCCAATACAATTAACCCAATATATAGGAACAATTGCTAATGGCGGAACACGAATACAGCCACATTTATATAAAGGACTATATAAAGATGGAAAAACTATAAACGAAATTAAAACAAACGAATTAAATAAAGTAGATACAAAAGCAGAATATATGGATAGAGTTCATCAAGGGTTTGAAGCCGTTCTAAAATATGGAACGGGATCAGGGTATATTGATATGACATATAAACCAGCAGGAAAAACAGGAACCAGTCAAAGTTTTATAGATACAAATAATGATGGAGTAGTAGATAAAGAAACAATTACTACAACCTTTACTGCATATGCTCCATATGATAACCCCAAAGTAACATTTACAATTATTTCGCCAGATGTGTCAAGAAATGATGGACTAACAACACATCAGTCAAATATTAATAGAAGAATTGCTCAGGCAATTTCAAAAAAATACTTTGAAATTTACAAATAATTTGCTATAATGTAAATAGACATGTAAAAAAGGAGGGATATTATGGCAAAAAAAGGAGAAGCAAGAGAAAATATCACACTTGTTTGTACAGTATGTAAAGAAGAAAATTATCGTGTAGAAAAAAATAAAAGAAATACTCCAGAACGTTTAGAATTAAAAAAACATTGTCCAAAATGTAACAAAACAACATTACATAAAGAGAAAAAATAATAGGAGGGTTTTATGATTAATATAAACGATATTAAAAATGGTATGACTGTAATTGTAGATGGAAATATCTGTCAAATAATTGAATTTTTACACGTTAAACCTGGAAAAGGCCCTGCTTTTGTAAGAACTAAATTAAAAAACTTAAGAACAGGTGCAACTGTTGAACATACATTTAATACAAATATTAAATTAGAAAAAGCAAATATAGAAAAAATGTCTATGCAATTTTTATATGAAAACAGTGGTATGTACAATTTTATGAATATGGAAACATATGAACAAATTGAACTAACAAAAGATGCACTAGGTGATGATGCTAAATATTTAAAAGAAGGTATAAGTATCGATATTTCTTTCTATCAAGGAGAAGTTTTAGGAATTATTTTACCTGAAAAAATAACTTATTTAGTAACAAATACAGAACCTGCTGTTAAAGGAAATACAACTAATAATGCAACAAAAGATGCAGAATTAGAAAACGGTTTAACAGTAAGAGTACCATTATTTATAAATAATGATGATACAATTGTAGTATCAACAAAAGATGGAAAATACGATTCAAGGGCTTAATAAATAAAAGAAGAATAAAAAGAGGTGGGAATATGTTGGAAAAAGATAGATTTTTAGATATCAAAGAAATGGCAAAAAACGTTAGAAAAGATAACGAAACCTTATTTGCAGCATTCGAACAAGAATCCGCAGAAGATGCTATTAGAGAAAAAGATGAGTTTATAGAAACCATTATTGATAGTATGGATATCGATTTTAGTGAAGGTGAACTAGGCAAAGAAGAAAAGCAAATCTTTCGTGCTAATGTTTTAATTCCAGACGATGATGAATTCTTTGAAACTTATTCAAAAGACAAAAATATTCGTAACTTAATGAAACATTATGCTGTAAGCATTGAAGATATTATGAGCAAAATTACAGAACTTAATATTTATTCTGCTTACTTAGAAGATGATGATTCAAGTGTACAAAACGAATTGGAAGCAGAATTGCAAGAAGAAACAAAAGATAAAAATGAATCATTTGTAGATACAATGGTTAATTTTTCAACAAAAGATGCAGAAAGTCTTTTAGATGAGATAGAAAATTTATCACAAGCAATGGAAGGTTTAAATATAACTTCAGACGATGATGATTTTGATTTTAATTTCATAAAAGAAGAAAAAGATGAAGAAACTGATATGCCTAATATAGAAATCGAAAAAGAAGATCTTAGTTATTCAAGTGATATGTCAATAGATGACATTAGTGTAGCAGTAGACGGCTTTGTCGATGATTATAATACAATTCAAACAGATTTAAAAAATCTAAATAAAGAATTAGATAAAAATAAAAAAGAAAATGAAAAATTACAAAACAAAATCAAATCATTAAGAGAAGAAGCATATGAAGTACAAAAAAATAACCTAGAAAGTGCTAAATCACTAAAAGAGGCTAGAAAACAAAACGAACTTTTAGAAAATGAAAACATTACACTAAAAGAACAAGTAAAACATTTAGAAGAACAATTAAAACGTTCATCTGTATTACTTAAAAAAATCTATAACAGTATTCCTAGAAAATAATAAAAAATTTAAACCACTTAAAGTGGTTTTTCTTTACACATCCTGCAAATTTTGGCAATCTTTGGAGTATATTACCTAATATTTGTTGCATTTTTGCAAATTTCTATGCAATTTTGCAAAAATTAACTTGACATGCATAGGATTAATATGTATAATCAAAAAGGAAATGAAAAAAGGAAAGAAGAAGTGTCCACTTCTCACCCGATTACTAAAGGTGATGGGTAAATGCCAAAAAAGTTAAATAAAACTATTATGAGCATATTGTGGATACTTTTGTATTCACTTTTTTAATGGAGGTGTCTTGTATCGCAAGCAAAGGTAAAGATTTATTTATAAACGAACAAATTCGTGCTAAAGAAGTAATGGTAATAGGTCCAAATGGAGAACAATTAGGTGTAAAAGCAATTAAGGATGCGCTAACACTTGCATCATATGCTGGTTTTGACCTAGTATTAATGAATCCAAAAGGAACTCCACCAGTATGTAAAATAATGGATTATAATCGTTATAAATATGATCAAAAGAAAAAACAAAAAGAAAATATGAAGAGACAAAGAGAAGCAAATCTAGAAATGAAAGAGTATAGATTATCTGTCTCAATTGATATTCATGACTTTAATACGAGAGTAAACAATGCTACTAAGTATTTACAAAAAGGACATAAAGTAAAAGTAACAGTTCGTTTTAAAGGAAGAGAAATGGCTCATACCAATCTTGGTAAAGATGTACTTGTACGCTTTTCAGAAGCCACAAAAGAAGTGGCAACTATTGAACAACAGCCAAAATTAGATGGTCGTTTCATGACAATGATACTTGCACCAATCAAAGAAAAATAGGAGGAACATTATGGCAAATAAAGTTAAAAACAAAACTCATAAAGGGTTATCAAAAGTTATTAAAAAAAGAAAAGGTGGTTCTTATAAATACCAACCTGCAAACAAAAACCATAAATTAACACACAAAAGTAATGCTTCAAGAAGAAGAAGACATCACGAATCAGAATTAGCAAGTTCAGATATAAAAAGAGTTAAAGACATTTTAAAGTAAGATAGAGGAGGAAAATATATATGACAAGAGTTAAAGGTGGTACTATAAGTCGTGCCCGTCATAAAAAGGCTTTAAAACAAGCTAAAGGATATTTTGGAAGTAAACATAAACTATATAAAACTGCAAAAGAACAAGTAAGACATTCAATGATGTATGCTTACAGAGATAGAAGAACTAAAAAAAGAGATTTCAGAAAATTATGGATTACAAGAATCAATGCTGCTTGTAGACAAAATGAAATTAGTTATTCTAAATTCATTAATGGTTTATCAAAAGCAGGAGTTGAAATCAATAGAAAAATGTTATCAGAAATCGCTATTGATGATCCAAAAACATTTGCTGGTTTAGTAGAAACTGCAAAAAAAGCCTTAGATGGAAAAGCAGTTAAAACTGAAACAAAAGTAGAAGTTAAAGAAGAAACTAAAAAAGAAACAAAAATAGAAGCAACAGATATTTCAAAATTAACAGTAGCAGAACTTAAAGCAATGGCAAAAGAAAAAGGTATCGAAGGATACACTACAATGAAAAAAGCAGAATTAGTAGACGCATTAAAATAATGCGTTTTTTATTTACAAAAAAAGAGTTATCAAAATAACTCTATTGGTAATGACTAACGTCCTTTGCCATCCTTTTTATTAAAGTGGTTCCTTTTTCCAAAGTTGCTTCATATTTTTCTAAAACATCATCTAAAGTATATTTACTGCAAAATATAGAATTAATATCAGAGTCCATTTCTTTTCTTATGCTTCCATTACCCTTAAAATAGATTTCAAACAAACATGCAGCCAGCAATGTAGAAATTATATACTTGTTAAAATCTAATATGGCCACAGGATTTTTATTTTCAAAAGTATAAGCCTCTCTATATAAAATATCCCTTTTTGTTGTAAGAATTCTTTTAAGTATTTTTAAATCTTGTAATCTAGAATCGCCCAAGTCCATAGTGGTTACCCATTCCATAAATATAGATATTACCTCATCATATAGTTGGTTACTAGTGTAACCTTTATTTCTATAGTTTAAAGCATGGTACATTTCATGAACATAGGTACAGATACCAAAATCAGTAACAGGACCTTGAAGTTTTATTTTAGATATAACTAAAGGAAGTTGCTTATAAAAGTCAGTCCCATCAAATTTGTCGCCATAAAAATTAGTGACAGATGTAGACCCATTAGAATTTTCAAACAAATCAAACTCTAATGGAATTTCAGTAACCTTTCTTAAATCAATATTATCATATACATATTCAACAATGTCTGTCAAAATATCTTTGTCAGGTGATTTACCAAATTGTTCCCATAAATAAGTATTAAAATAATGACCATGAACATATGGAACCCTAATATCAATCCCATCAGTATGTTTTTCTACAGTTTCCTTGCCAGATTTCAATACTTTATCAATATTAATATAAGGTAAATTTAATATTATAGGATTTCGTTTAGGAAGATTATGCATAAAGAAATCAACTAAACTGCTGTAATCATTAGTATTGAAAAAAGCGCTTTCATATTCAGAAAAACCTTTTAGTGCAAGTTTTCTTTCAAGGTTTTTTTTATCCTTTTCATCTAATTCCATAATATCCCCCCCCTTAATAACGATAGAACATATTATACTAAAACAACATTATTTGTCAATAATTATTGACATTTATATAGGGCTGTGCTATTATTTACTTAGACACAGAAAGAAGTGTTTTTTATTTGAAAAAATATAAATAAAAGACATATTATTTAAAGTAGGTGAATATATGGAAAAAGTAAAGAAATTTTTTGCTGGTGTCAAAAAAGAAATGTCTAGAGTAAGATGGCCACAAAAGAAAGAAATGATAAAATACTCAGTTGCAGTACTTGTATGTATTATAGTATTTGCTATATTCTTTGTTGCTTCAGATTTTATAATCGCTGGTGCTAGAACATTTGCGGAGGGATTAAAATAATGCAAAAAGAATGGTATGTAGTTAACACTTATTCAGGGCATGAGGATAAGGTAAAAGAAAGGCTAGAAATGCGTGCAACATCAACTGGAATGGAAGACTATATTTTAAGAGTAGTAGTACCTTCTCAAACAGAAATTGATGAAAAAGGAAAAGAAAAAGTAAAAAAAATGTTCCCAGGGTATATACTAGTAGAGATGATAATGACTGATGAAGCTTGGTTTGTTGTTCGTAATACACCAGGTGTTACAGGATTTATCGGTTCATCAGGAAAAGGAGCAAAACCTTTCCCATTAACACCAATGGAAGTAGATCACATTTTAGGTTCAATGGGTATGAGCAGATTAGATATCGCTAATGAATTAAAAGAGGGCGATAAAGTAGAAGTAATAGATGGACCATTTACTAATATGTATGGAACAGTAAAATCATTAGATTTTGAAAACACTAAATTAGAAGTCGCTTTAGACCTATTTGGACAAGAAACAATTGTCGAATTAGAATTATCACAAATTAGCAAATCATAGTTTACAAAAAGGCCAAAATGTGATATTATTAAAAGGCTATATTATGTTTAATATAGATTTAGGTGGGAGCCAAAGATGCATTAAAACCGCCGGCGCGGAAAAATATATAGGAGGTGTTTTTCGTGGCAAACTTAGTTAATAAAATAAAATTACAAATTCCTGCAGGAAAAGCTACACCTGCTCCACCAGTTGGAACAGTTTTAGGACCAGCCGGAATTAATTTACAAGATTTCTGTACAAAGTATAACGATGCAACAAGAGATAAAATGGGAGATATTTTACCAGTTGAAATTAATGTCTATGAAGATAGATCATTCGACTTCGTAATTAAAACTCCACCTGCTGCATTCTTACTTAAGAAAGTTAGTAAAATAAATAAAGGTTCAGTAAAAGGTAAAAACGAAATCGTTGGAACAATTACTGAAGCACAGCTAAAAGAAATTGCTGAGATAAAACTTCCAGATTTAAATTGCTATACCGTAGAAGACGCTATGAAAATAGTTGAAGGTACCGCTTTAAATATGGGAATAAAAGTAGAAAGATAATTAAAATAATAAAAAATTACATAGGTAATACCTATGTGGGAGGATTACGCATCTAATTCCACTATAACCACATAAGGAGGTAAAACAATGAAAAAAGGTAAAAAATATACTGAAGCTGCTAAAAAAGTTGAAAAAAATAAATTATATACAAAAGAAGAAGCAGTTAAGTTAGTTAAAGAAACTTCAGTAACTAGTTTTGATGCAACAGTAGAACTTGCTATGCGTTTAAACTTAGATACAAAAAAAGCTGATCAACAATTAAGAGGAGCAATCGTACTTCCAAAAGGAACAGGAAAAACTAAAAAAATATTAGTAATCGCTAAAGGTGAGGCTGCTAAAGCTGCTAAAGAAGCAGGTGCAGACTACGTTGGAGATACTGATATGTTAGAAAAAATCGAAAAAGAAAATTGGTTCGATTTCGATTCATTAATTGCAACTCCAGATATGATGCCAGCATTAGGTAAAATTGGACGTATCTTAGGTCCAAAAGGTTTAATGCCAAACCCTAAAACTGGAACAGTTACAGTTGATACTAAAAAAGCTGTAGAAGAAGTTAAAAAAGGACGTGTAGAATATCGTACAGATTCATATGGTAACGTACACGTTGCAATTGGTAAAGTTTCTTTCACAGAAGAAGATTTACTAGAAAACTTAAATGCCTTTGTATCATTAATTGCTAAAAGCAAACCATCAGTTGTAAAAGGAACTTATATCAAAAATATATCAGTTGCTTCAACTATGGGGCCTGGAGTAAAAATTGATACAAATAGTTTTGACTTTTAAAAGTCATTATGATATAATTAAAACGTTCAGAAATAATGCCGTAGACAGTAGGTGCATATAATGCTTAATTCCCTACCGAGGATACTTATTTTATAAGTCTTTTCGCCCTGTCTATGATGGGGCTTTTTTACGGAATTATATAGAAAAAATTATATAAGGAGGTGCAGAAGTTGGCTAATCAAAAAATCTTAGATAAAAAACAAGAAATAATCGATGAAATTAGTGCAAAAACAAAAGACTCTAGTTCAGTAGTATTCTTTGAATATCAAGGGCTAACAGCAATGGAAACAAATGCATTAAGAAGATTATTAAGAGAAACAGATTCAGATTTCAAAATCTATAAGAACACTTTAGTTAAAAGGGCTTTAGATACATTGAAAATTGATTTGACAGAACATTTAGAAGGACCAAAAGCCGTTGCTTTCAGTAGCGATGCTGTTGCTCCAATAAAGGTTCTAAGTGATTTCGCTAAAAAACATCCAGCGTTAGTTTTAAAAGTTGGTATTGTTGAAGGTGAAATAGCTGACGAAGCAAAATTAAAAGAATTATCTGCTATCCCATCAAGAGAAGGACTACTTACAATGCTTGCTGGTGGTTTAATGGGAACAGTAAGAGATTTATCAATCAGCTTAGACTTATATGCAAAAGAGTTAGAAGAAAAATAAAAATAAATAAAATTGAAGGAGGAAAAGTAAAATGGCAAAATTTACAAAAGATGAATTTATCAGTGGATTAAAAGAAATGACTATTCTTGAAGTTAAAGAATTAGTAGACGCAATGAAGGAGGAATTTGGTGTTGATCCAAGCGCTGTAGCTGTTGCTGCTGCACCTGCTGCTGCTGAAGAAGCATCAGGACCAAGTACAGTTACTGTAGTATTAGCTAATGCTGGTGGAAACAAAATCCCAGTAATCAAATTAGTTCGTGAATACACAGGATTAGGATTAAAAGAAGCTAAAGAAATCGCTGATAACGGTGGAAATATTAAAGAAAACATCAGTTCAGATGAAGCAAATGAAATCAAAGCTGCATTTGAAGAAGCTGGTGCAACTATAGAAATTAAATAATTAAAACGAAAATAAGGTAAGCCTGCATTTTGAAATATAAATGCGGGCTTTAGCTGTTTATTAAAAGGAGAATAAAATGTCTCATTATTTTACCAACGACAAGATAAAATCTGAAGAAAAAAAAGTAAATGTAAAAATAAAAAATCAAGATTATACATTTATAACCGATAATGGAGTGTTTTCGAAAAAAGGATTAGACTTTGGTACAAGAACATTGTTAGAAAGTTTAAATGTAGACAAATTAAAAGGTGATGTTCTAGACTTTGGTACAGGATATGGACCAATAGGAATTTTTATTGCTAAAAATACAAGTGCGAATGTTGATATGATAGATGTCAATGAACGTAGTTTATCTTTAGCAAGCAAAAATGCCGAATTAAATAATGTAAAAACTAATATATTCAAAAGTGATATATATGAAAATGTCACAAAAAAATATGATTATATAATAACAAACCCGCCAATTAGAGTAGGGAAAGAAATATTGTATAAAATTTTATTTGAAGCAGAAAACCACTTAAAACCAAATGGGGAAATGTGGATTGTTGTAAATAAAGACCAAGGTGCTAAATCAACATTAAAAGATTTAAGCAAAATATATGAAACAGAAGTAGTAAATAAAAATAAAGGATTTTATATAATAAAATCCAAAAAGCATTGACAATTTGATGTAAACCATTTATAATTATAAATTGGCGACATATACTTTACTTTGGTATGTGTGAGAAACCAAAAAAACTAGTTTAGGGGTGAAAATTTGGCTTATACAATTCAAAAAATTAGTAACAATCGCGAGAGAAGAAGTTACGGAAAAACAAAAAATGCAATTGAATTAAAAGGGTTATTAGATATTCAAAAAGAATCATACAACTTATTTTTAACAGATGGAATCAAAGAAGTATTCGATGATGTTTTTCCTGTGGAAAGTTTCACAGGTAATTTATCGTTAGAATTTGGTGAATATTCATTCGACGAACCAAGATATTCTATCAAACAATGTAAAGAAAGAGATGCAACTTACGCGGCTCCATTAAAAGTTGAAGCACGTCTTTTCAATGTGGAAACTGGAGAAGTAAAAGAACAAGAAATTTATTTAGGTGATATGCCTATAATGACTGAAAGCGGATCATTTATCGTAAATGGTGCTGAAAGGGTTATCGTATCACAATTAGTTAGATCTCCTTCAGTTTACTTTGGAAAAGAAATAGATAAGAAAAATGGTAAAGTTACTGTTGGTGGACAAATAATCCCATCAAGAGGAACATGGTTAGAATATGAAACAGATGCTAGAGACGTTGTTTACGTTAGAATCGACCGTACTAGAAAAGTACCTATCACTACACTTTTAAGAGCAGTGGGACTTTCAAGTGACGCTGATATTGTAGATTTATTTGGTGAAGATGACTATATCATCAAAACAATCGAAAAAGATACTAATAAAAACACAGATGAAGCACTTATTGATATTCATTCAAAATTAAGACCAGGAGAACCATCTACTTTAGAAAGTGCGAAAAACCAATTAATCACAAGATTTTTCGATGCTTTCCGTTATAACTTAGAAAAAGTAGGAAGATACAAATTTAATAAAAAATTAAACGTTGCTGAAAGATTATTAGGATGTACTTTAGCAGAAACAATTAAAGTAGATAAAGAAATAATTGCTAATGAAGGTGACGTAGTTACTAAAGAACTTTTAGAAAGATTAAAACCAATCCTTGCTAAAGGATATGGAAAAAAAGAAGTATTAATCAATACTGATTTAGATACATATAACGAAGTTCAAGTAATTAAAGTTTATTCAAAGAAAAATAAAGATAAAGTAGTAAGCATTATTGGTAACGACCAAACTGCTGATATTAAACGTCTTACAATATCAGATATTTATGCATCAGTTTCTTATTACTTAAATTTACTTGAAGGAATTGGAAACTTTGATGAAATAGATCACTTATCAAATAGACGTGTTCGTCAAGTTGGAGAACTATTACAAAACCAATTTAGAGTTGGTGTTAGTCGTATCGAAAGAATGATAAGAGATCGTATGAGTACCCAAGATATTAATGAAGTTACCCCAAAAAGTCTAATTAACATTAGACCACTTACAGCCGCTATCAAAGAATTCTTTGGGTCATCACAACTTTCACAATTCATGGATCAAATCAATCCAATTGCCGAACTTACAAACAAAAGAAGACTATCTTCATTAGGTCCAGGCGGACTATCAAGAGATAGAGCAGGGATGGAAGTTCGTGACGTTAATCCATCACACTATGGTAGATTATGTCCAGTTGAGTCTCCAGAAGGACCAAACATCGGACTTATAACTTCACTAGCAAGTTATGCCAAAGTAGATGAATATGGATTTATTATGACTCCATATCGTAAAGTAGTAGATAGTAAATTAACAGATGAAATTCACTATATGACTGCTGATGAAGAATTAGATTATTATATCGCTCCAGCAACTATTAAAGTTGATGAAAACGGTATGATTGTAAATGATAGAGAAACTGTCAGATATCAAACAGATACAATGATGGTTGAAAAAGACAAAATCGACTATATGGACGTTTCACCACAACAAGTAATTTCAATTACAACAAGTGGAATACCATTCCTTGAACACGATGATGGTAAACGTGCATTAATGGGTGCGAACATGCAACGTCAAGCAATTCCATTAATTAAAGCCGAAGCACCATTAGTAGGTACTGGAGTTGAAGCAATTGCTGCTAGAGACTCAGGAGCCGTAATAACTGCTAAAGCAGATGGTGTAGTTGATTATGTAGACGCTAAAAAAATAATCGTTAAAAATAAAAAAGGAACAGATACTTATTATCTAGATGGATTCGAAAAGAGTAATGCTGGTACATGTTATCACCAAATCCCAATCGTAAGAAAAGGCGATAAAGTAACAATGGGAATGGTAATTGCTGATGGACCAAGTACTGATCAAGGTGAAATGGCCCTAGGTAAAAACGTAACAGTAGCCTTCGTAAACTACGACGGTTATAACTATGAAGATGCTGTTGTTCTAAACGAAAGATTAGTTAAAGATGATGCTTATACATCAATTCATATCAAAGACTATGAAATAGAATGCCGTGATACAAAATTAGGAACAGAAGAATTCACAAGAGATATTCCAAATGTATCAGAAGAAGCACGTAAAAACTTAGACGAAAACGGTATTATCCGTATCGGAACCGAAGTAAAAGATGATGATATCTTAGTAGGTAAAGTAACGCCAAAAGGAATGGCTGAACTTACATCAGAAGAAAAATTATTACACGCAATCTTTGGAGAAAAAACAAGAGAAGTTAGAGATACTTCACTTAGAGTACAACATGGTGGAGGAGGAATCGTTCACGATGTTCAAATTCTTACCAAAGAAAATGGTGATGAACTTCCAGCCGGTGTAAGCAAAAAAATTAGAGTTTATATCGTTCAAAAGAGAAAAATCTCAGTTGGAGATAAAATGGCAGGACGTCACGGAAACAAAGGTGTAATATCATTAGTACTTCCTGAAGAAGATATGCCATACATGGAAGACGGTAGAACAGTAGATGTACTATTAAATCCACTAGGAGTACCTTCACGTATGAACATCGGACAAATTCTAGAATTACACTTAGGAATGGCCGCTAAAGAACTTAATATTCATGTAGCCACTCCAGTATTCGATGGGGCTAAGAGAAGTGAAATTATCGAAGCCTTAGAAGAGGCTAACCTACCAACAGATGGTAAAATGACACTATATGATGGTCGTACAGGACAGCCATTTGATAATAAAATCGCTGTTGGAGTAATGTACATGATTAAACTTGACCACATGGTTGATGATAAATTACATGCACGTTCAACTGGACCATATTCATTAGTTACACAACAACCACTAGGTGGTAAAGCACAATTTGGTGGACAACGTTTCGGAGAAATGGAAGTTTGGGCATTATATGCATATGGTGCTGCTAACATCCTTCAAGAAATGATAACAATCAAATCAGATGATGTAACAGGACGTGTTAGAGTTTATGAAGCATTAGTTAAAGGTGAAGAATTACCAAAATCAGGAGTTCCTGAAAGTTTCAGAGTTGTAATCAAAGAATTCCAAGCACTTGGTCTTGATATAACTGTTCTTAATAAAGATGGTGAGTTTGTTGAACTTAAAGAATTAGAAGAAGCAGAAAAAGATAGTTTTATAGTTGAATCTGATTTAGAAAGTGAAATACTAAAAGCCAAAAATCAAGAACAAACTGATACAACATTAACAGACGAATTAAGTGATGAGGATTCTGACGAATTAGAAGAATCACCATTAGATGATTTTGAAGAAGAAATTGATGATATAGATGATGAATTAACAGTTTTGGAAGGAGAGGATAATTAATGGACGCTAATAGTTTTGAAGGATTAAGAATTGCCATTGCCTCACCTGAAAAAATTCGTTCATGGTCATATGGTGAAGTAAAAAAAGCAGAAACAATGAATTACCGTACACTAAAACCAGAACGTGACGGACTATTCTGTGAAAAAATATTCGGACCAACTAAAGACTTCGAATGTGCTTGTGGAAAATATAAAAGATTAAGATATAAAAATATCATATGTGATAGATGTGGAGTAGAGGTAACAAAAGCCAAAGTTAGACGTGAACGTATGGGACACATCGAACTTGCTACTCCTGTATCTCACATCTGGTTCTTCAAAGGAGTACCATCTAGAATGGGACTAGTTCTAGATATGTCTCCAAGAGAACTAGAAGAAGTATTATACTTCGTATCATATGTAGTTTTAGACCCAGGAGATACACCACTTGAAAAGAAACAAACAATCAGCGATAAGGATTACCGTACATATTTAGAAAAATATGGTAACTCATTTAGAGTAGGTATGGGAGCTGAAGCCATAAAAGAGTTATTATCACAAGTTGATCTTCAAAAAGAAGTAGATGAAATAACAAAAGAAATAGATGAAATAAAAGATGCATCTAGTCAAAAACGTGTTAGATTAATCAAAAGATTAGACGTATTAGATGCCTTCCTAGAATCAGGAAATAAGCCAGAATGGATGATTTTGGATGCTCTTCCAGTTATTCCGCCTGAACTTAGACCAATGATTCAATTAGATGGTGGACGTTTTGCCACTTCAGACCTAAACGATTTATATAGAAGAGTTATTAACCGTAATAATCGTCTTAAAAAATTAATCGATTTAGGCGCACCTTCAATTATCATCCAAAATGAAAAACGTATGCTTCAAGAAGCAGTAGACGCACTGTTTGATAATGGAAGACGTGGGAAAAACATTACTGGACCAGGAAATAGACCATTAAAATCACTTGCTAGTATGTTAAAAGGTAAACAAGGACGTTTCCGTCAAAACTTACTAGGTAAACGTGTTGACTATTCTGCTCGTTCAGTTATCGTTGTTGGACCATCATTAAAAATGTATGAATGTGGAATTCCAAAAGAAATGGCTTTAGAATTATTTAAACCACATGTAATAAATGGATTAGTAACAAAAGAAATTGCTAGTAACATAAAAGCCGCAAAAAGAATGATCGAAAATCAAGATGAAAGAGTATGGGATATCGTTGAAGAAAAAATCAAAGAACACCCAGTATTACTTAACCGTGCACCAACCTTACATAGACTTGGTATTCAAGCCTTTGAACCAAAACTAATCGAAGGTAAAGCCATTAGACTTCATCCATTAGTTTGTACAGCATTCAACGCTGACTTCGATGGAGACCAAATGGCAGTTCACGTTCCAATTAGTGAAGCTGCACAAGCCGAAGCAAGAATCTTAATGTTAGGTGCTAATAATATCCTATCGCCAAAAAATGGTGAACCAATAACTACACCATCACAAGATATGGTATTAGGAAACTATTACTTAACAATGGAAAAAGCAGGCTTAGAAGGTGAAGGTAGAGTATATAAAAATAATAACGATGCTATTATGGCATATCAAAGAGGTGAAATTACCTTACATACTCGTATTGCTTTACCAGTAAAATCTTTCAAATATAAGATTTTCCCAGATAAATACATGGATAAATATTTAGTTACTACACCTGGAAAATTAATATTCAATGATGTATTCCCAGACACATTCCAATATGTAAATGATGGAAGTGATGAAAACGTCAAAAATATTACTCCAGCAAAATACTTTATTGATAAAGGCAAAAACATTAGAGAAGAAATCAAACAAATGCCAGTTACAAAAGCCTTAAATAAGAGTGCTTTAGGTGCATTAATTGCTCAAATCTATAAAAGATATCACACAACTGAAACATCAGTTATGTTAGATGCAATTAAAGATTTAGGATTTAAATATTCAACATTATCAGGAATTAGTTTCTCAATCGCAGATGTAGAAGAAAGTAAAATTAAACCAGAAGTAGTTGAAAAAGCCCAAGAAAAAGTTGATGCTATCAATAAACAATTCAAACGTGGTCTTATCACAGATAAAGAAAGATATGATCGTGTTATTGATACATGGTTTAAAGCCAAAGATGATGTTTATGATGACCTAGAAAAATGGCTAAAAGAACATGCTGATTCATCAATTAGTATGATGATTGATTCAAAAGCCCGTGGTTCTATTAAAGAATACGGACAACTTGCTGGTATGCGTGGTATCATGAACAAACCAACAGGTGACTATGTAGAAATTCCAATCCTTTCATCATTCAGTGAAGGTGTTACTGTATCAGAGTTCTTTACCTCTACCCACGGTACTCGTAAAGGAGCCGTAGATACAGCCCTTAAAACTGCCGATGCAGGATATTTAACAAGACGTCTAGTTGACGTAGTTCAAGATGTAATCGTTAGAGAAGATGATTGTGGTACTGATCAAGGATTAGTAGTACATGATATTCTAAATACTGATGGTACATTAATTGAATCATTAGAAGAACGTATTACAGGAAGATATACAAATAAAAAAGTTATCAATCCAGAAACTAAAGAAGTTATGTATGATAAAGATACTTATATTACAGAAGCAATAGCAGAAAAAATTGTTAAAGCAGGAGTTAAACAAGTATCTATTAGAAGTATTTTAACATGTAGAACAGAACATGGTGTTTGTCGTAAATGTTATGGACGTAACTTAGCAACAGGTTCAGAAGTTGAAATCGGAGAAGCAGTTGGTATTATGGCTGCTCAATCAATCGGAGAACCAGGAACACAACTTACAATGAAAAACTTCAATACAGGTGGAGTTGCTGGTGGAGAAGATATCACACAAGGTTTACCTCGTGTACAAGAAATCTTCGAAGCACGTAATCCAAAAGGTAAAGCAACAATTGCTGAAATTAATGGTGTTGTTACTGAAATCATTGATGAAGGTGGACACTATAAAATTAAAGTTAAAAACGATGTTGAAACAAGAGAACATTCAACTAACTATGGTGTAGATGTAACAGTAGAAGTTGGACAGGAAGTTAAAGCCGGTGAAAAACTAACTAAGGGAGCAATTAACCCTAAAGAATTATTAGTTGTAACTGACCCAATAACTGTTCAAGAATACATCTTACAAGAAATCCAAAGAGTTTACCGTTCTCAAGGTGTTGAAGTTAGTGATAAACACGTTGAAGTAATTGCTAAACGTATGATTTCAAAAATTAAAATTGTTCTTTCAGGAGATTCATTATTCTTACCAGGAACAATGGTTGATATTAACCACTTTACTGACGAGAATAAGAAACTTATCCTTGAAGGCAAAAGACCAGCAACTGGTAAGCCAGTATTGTTAGGTATTACTAAAGCATCATTAGAAACCGATTCATTCCTATCTGCTGCTTCATTCCAAGAAACAACACGTATCTTAACTGATGCTGCTGTTCACGGAAAAGTAGATCACTTAAACGGATTAAAAGAAAATGTTATCATTGGTAAATTAATCCCAGCAGGTACAGGAGCAAAACAATATCAAGAAAGTGAATATGCTTTAGAAAACGAATTATTAAAAGAAGAACCTTTAGAGGCTCTTGAACAAGAACTAATGGATTAATTCCATTAGTTTTTTTCTTGCCCACCCCTAACTTATTTACAAAAACGGTTATAACCCTGTTAAAATTATTGACAAAGTAGGGGAAGGGTGTAATAATATAATTATGATAGTAGGAGGTGTAGAATGACACAAAAAAAGAAAAATAATATAATAATAGGGAGTTTGTGTGCAGTAGTATTATTAATGGTAGTAGGATATGCCGCATTTGCAACGCAGTTAAATATAACAGGAACTGGTAAGATAACAAGTAACTGGAATATATTAATAACAGATATTCAAACAAAGAATATAGTGGGAGGAGCAAGTAATGCATCTGATCCAACAGGAAAAGGAACATTAACTGCAACTTTTAATACTAATTTAGTAAGTCCTGGAGATTCTATAGAATATGATATAACAGTATCGAACCAAGGAAGTATAAATGCAGTATTAGAAAAGATAACAGTATCAGATTCAAATAATCCAGCAATAAAATTTACTACAAGTGGACTTACAGAAGGAGATGCATTAAATGCAGGAGATAGTAAAGT
>JAAWSW010000017.1 GCA_022801735.1 Bacilli bacterium
CGAACTAAAAAACACATATTGTAATCAAACCTCAGGCGATGGATTATATAAAGATACATATGAAGATGGAAGATGTATCTATAAAGGAGCAAATCCAAATAACTATGTAACATTTAACGATGAACTATGGAGAATTATATCTGTTGAAAATGATGGTAAATTAAAGATAATCAAAAACAACGATATTGGAATGCAACGTTATGATAGTACAGGTTTAAGGACAACAGGCTACTGTTCAAATTCACTGGCTTTAGAGTATGGGTGTAACGCCTGGATGCAATCATCAAACTTTATTAATGGAAATTTGTCAGGCGTAGTAAATAAAGATGCAGAATTAAATACACATTTAAACACTACATACTATGGTTCTTTAAATAGCAAATCAAAAGAAAAAATTATTAATTATAGTTGGGGTGTAGGCGCAGTGCCATTTAATAGTGCAAACTTGCAAACTCAAATTACCCAAGAAAATCAAATCAAATGGAGCGGATATGTTGCACTACCTAGTGTTAGTGAATACATCAGAACTAGTATAAATCCTAAATGTACAAACTTAACATCATATTACTATTCTGCCGATGGTTCTTGTTGGAAAAATGGTGAAAGCCATAATTGGTTATACAAGGTTTTAACAAATAATAGTACTAAAATAGGATGGTTACTAAATGCTCACCAAGATGCCTATAGTGTTTTTTGTGCTACTGGCCAAAATGAACGTGAGGGGTCTATAGATAGGGCATACTCCCGTGGTTCCGCAAGGTTATATGCATATCCAACAGTTTATTTAAAATTTGATATTTACTTAAAAGGATTAGGTACAGAAACAGATCCATATATAATAAAATAATCCCCAAAATAGTAAAAATACATATACTATCCTAGGAGGGACAGATATGTATAAAATATATAACGTTCAAAATGGAGACACTTTAGAAAATATAGCAAGAAGATTGGGGGTAACACCAGAAGTACTAGCAACACTAAATGGTCTAGATGTTACTACGGTATTAAAACCTAATACCAGTATAGTAATACCTACCAGCCAAATGTTGTTCGAAAAATATATAATAAAAAAAGGAGATACAATTTATAGTATTGCTAGAGTCTATCAAGTAGATCCTACCGAACTTGCAAAATTAAACGGATTAGAAGAAGACGAATATATTTATCCAGGCGAAGAAATATTTGTACCAAAAGCAGGAACTGGAATTTACATTACAAACGAAGGGGATACACTAAATGGTGTAGCCAATAAACTTAAAATAACACCAAATGATATCGGCAATCAAAACGATAATATTTATTTGGTAGAAGATCAATTAATAGTTTATAAGAAATAATTCTTATAATCTTTTTTTATATATAAGGAAACTTCTTTTTAAAACACGAAATAAAATTAACCAAATGTTACAAAATGTATTGACCACATACGCGAACAATTGTTATAATTGGTATAGATGGTAAGGAGGTAATAACTATGTTAAAGGCTTATGTATTTAGATTGTATCCAGATAATAAACAAAGAAAGATAATAAACCAAACAATAGGTAATGCTAGATTTATATACAATTACTTTCTAAATGATAAACAAGTGGAATACAAAGAAAAGTAAATCAGCCTATGATCAAATAACATTAATACCTTCTTTAACTAAAGAATATCCATGGTTAAAAGATTGTGATTCATGTGCCTTAAGAAATAGTATCTTTAATTTAGAAGATGCATATAAAGGATTTTATAAAGGTAAAGGATATCCTAAATTTAAAAGTAAAGATAAATATAATAGTTATAAAACAACAAACAATAAAAGTACATACAAAGGAAAAAAATATAACAGTATAAAATTAGATTTAGAAAATAAAACTATAACCTTACCAAAACTAAAAGAAGTAAAAATAAGAGGATATAGGAACTTAAATAAAATAATAGGAATAATAAAAAGTGCGGTTATAGAAATGAAAAGGTAAAAAATTTAAATATAAGAGTCTGGGAATGTCCAAAATGTGGTATAATACATGATAGAGATTATAATGCAGCCGAGAATATTTTATTTGAAGGAATAAAACTATATATGCAAGAACTACAAGCATAATAAATTTTCAAAGTCAAACAAAAATTAGGGTGGCGACCATCCGATACTGGTCTATGGAGGAGTCAAAGATTCCTGTGAAGTAGAAAAGTCTTACTGTGAGGTAAGACAAGCGAAAATTTATTTTTGCTTTTGTCTCCAAAATTAGTATATAATAATAGAAGGTGGTAGAATGAAGAAAATATTAATAACCATAATAATCACAATAACATCATTAACACTAGTAGGTTGTGGTGGCCCTAGAACCTATGATGAAATAAATTTTGATGAATTAACCACAATGTTAGATAATAAAGAAGATTTTATTCTACTTATAGGAGCACAGTCATGCTCTGCATGTAAATCGTATAAAATAACTATTGATAAACTAATCAAAAATCACAAAATAAATATAAAATACATAGATAACGACAAATTAAGTGAAGAAGAATATGCTAAATTAATGGCACATTTCTATTTCACTTCAACTCCAACAACAATCTTAGTTAAAAACGGAAAAGAACAAGAAAGAATTACAGGGAGTAAAAAATATAGTCAAGTAGAAAAAATATTAAAAAATGAAAAATATATAAAGGAGTAGAATATGCAAGAAAATTATTTAGATCCAAATGAATATCCAATTATTACAAATTATTGTGAAGACTTAACTACAAAGAAGTACGTTACAAATCCAGCCATAGCCAGAGAAGATGAAATCAAAAAAACAATGTTAGTTTTATTAACACCAGACAAGTCTGCTTTATTAGTAGGTAAACCTGGTATCGGTAAAACAGCAATCGTTGAAGGAATCGCTTATAAAATTCAAAAAAATGAAGTACCAGACGCATTAAAAGGTTTCAAAATTCTAAAAATAAATTCATCATCAATGTTAGGAACCATGGTAGTAAATGGTAAAGAAGAATCAGTTACCAACTTGATAGTTAACGAATTAAAAAGAGCGCCAAAAACTATTCTTTTTATTGATGAGGTTCATACATTAATAGGTGGAGCAGCAGATGGTCCAATGGATTTAGCCAACATTTTAAAACCTGCACTAGACCGCGGAGACATTAAAGCCATTGGTGCGACCACAACTATTGAATATGAAACATATATTATTAAAGACAGAGCTTTTTTAAGACGTTTTGACAGAATCGACGTTCCAGAACCAGATCATGAAGCGACAGTTCAAATTCTTTTAGGAACAATTCCCAAAATAGAACATAAAACAGGAATCAAAATGTTACCCAATTCATTTATCGCAAGAGAACTAATGGATTCAATAGTAGAAGCCACATCAGAATTTAAACGTGTATATGGTATTTCAGCCATGTATCCAGATGTGTCACTATCAGTATTGTCAGGCGCATTTTCAAATGCCTTATTTGAAAATAGACAAATTGTTGGAATCGAAGATGTGTATATGGCAATTAGAAACAGTAAAAGAATTTATCCAGATAGTAGAGTAAAAGAATGTACCGCATTTAGAGAAAAATTTTATCGTATATGTGCAGGACAAGACCTTAATTTACCAATCGTTACTTTAGAAGAAGTAGATAATGACTTAGATTTATAGACTATAATAAAATGGAGGAAATATAATATGAGTAAAGAAAATAAAACAATAAAACCAAAAAATTATATTATTTTAGGAGTAACAATAATAATAACTGTAATAGCCGTATTCTATATGCGTAGTTGGTATATTACTACAAAAGAATATTACGCTACTAATTCAGTAATGTTAGATGCAATAAATGAAATAAATGTAGAAGAATTAGATAACTATATTTTAGAAAACCCAAAATTCATATTATACGTTTCCTCTGGACAAAACGGAAATATAAAATCTTTTGAAAAACAAATGAAAAAAATTGTTGTTGATGAAGAATTAGAAAACATTACTTTATATTTAAATTCAGACAATACTAATATGGAACAATTAAAACAAAAATTAAATAAAATAGTAGACAACGAAAATATAAATAAAAAAATAAATAGAGATAGTGAAGTTTCTATTTATATAATAGAAAATGGTAAAATGACCAGAGCCATCATTAATGCCGAAAAATCTTCACCAAACCAAATAAAAAAATTATTACAGAAGTATGGAGTGATAGACAATGCTTAATGTAGTTTTATATGCACCAGAAATACCACAAAACACTGGGAATATAATGAGAACTTGTGCTGCCACAAATACCAAACTACACCTGATAAAACCTTTAGGATTTTCATTAGATGAAAAAGTGGTAAAAAGATGTGGAGCAAACTATATAAATGAATGTAATTATGAAGTGTATGAAAATTGGGAAGAATTCAAAGAAAATAATCAAGGCGATTATTACTTCCTAACAAGATATGGACACAAACCACATACATCATTTGATTATTCAGACAAAAACCAAAATATTTATTTAATATTTGGTAGAGAAAGCACAGGATTACCAAAAGAAATTTTACAAGATTATTTAGATACATGTCTTAGAATACCAATGACAGATAAAGTTCGTGCATTAAACTTATCTAATTGTGTAGCAATTATGGTTTATGAAGCACTAAGACAACAAGATTATAACGATTTATTAAGAGAAGAACCATTTAAAGGAACAGACTATTTAGAAAAGACATCTTGAAAATATAAATAATAAATGATAATATAAAAATAATATAAGGAGGGGCAAAATGACAATTGAAATAAATTTAGTAGTTGTAGCAATCATATTTTCTATAATTGCTATAATGGCTATTATTGGATACTTAGTAGAAGGATCCAATACAGATAACAAAAAGAAAGATAAAAAGAAAGAACAAAAAGAAGAAAAAGTAAATGAAGTGACTATTGAGGAAGATGTACCAGCACCAAGTGCATGGACAGGAGAAATTAAAGTAGAAGACCCAACACATGAACAAGTACATACTGTATCAACTATTGATGATTGGTCAATGATGCCACAAGTAGAACCATCATTAGAACAGCAAGAACAAAAAACAGATGAAATTATTCCTGCAGAAAATAATGGAGTAACATTTGAAGAACCATTAAATAATTCTGTAGAAAAAGCGGAAACATTAAATGTAAATTCAGAACCAATAGAAATACCATCAGTATTTGAAAAGCCAGCAGAACCTGTTATCGATACATCTTTACAACAACCAATAGAACCATTAACATCGGTTGTAGAAGAAAGTATAAAAATGCCTGAAGCAGGACCAGAAATAAACCTAAAGGCTGAAAATTTAGAAATAGATAATGAAGAAAATCAAACAAACAATAGTGTTTGGAAATAAAACAAAAATAAGGCACCTAATATAAAATAGGTGCTTTTATCATCAAAATAATTTTAAATAACCAAGTAATTGTGTTATAATTGTAATAGTAAAAATTGGAGGTATGTTAATGACAATAGATTCAATGTTAGAATTAGCAAGAAAATTAATAGATGTTCTCTTAGTTTGGGGAATGTTATATTATGTATTAAAAAGTTTAAGAAAAAATGTAAAAATGATATTACTATTTAAAGGTATCTTAGTTATTTTAATAGTAAAAATAATATCAGATTGGCTTGATCTAGTAACCATCGGCTATTTAATCGATTATATAGTAGAGTGGGCACCGCTAGCACTAATAGTAATATTCCAACCAGAAATAAGAGATGCTTTAGAACAATTAGGTAGAACAAAAATATTAGGCAGCAAAAAAACACTATCATCAAGTGAAAGAGAAAGAACAATTAATGAAATCGCATTAGCCATAGATAGTTTAAGAAGACAAAAGATGGGAGCCTTAATTGTCCTTGAAAGAGAAACTAGTTTAGCCGATTATATCGCAAACTCACAAAAAATATATGCAGAAGTAACAAATCCACTATTAACTGCAATATTCTTTGTAAATAATCCATTACATGATGGTGGTGTAATAATCCAAGGAGATCAAATCGCCTGTGCTAATACAGTGTTCCCAACAAGTGACAATATTAATTTAAGTAAACGTTTAGGCACAAGACATAGAGCCGCTCTAGGAATTTCTGAACAAACAGATTGTATAGCAATAATTCTTTCAGAAGAAACTGGACGCATTTCAATCGCTATTGGAGGGAAATTATTATATAACATCTCATTAGACGAATTGAAAATTCGTTTAATTGAAGGATTAGCCCCAACAAAAAAATTACTAGTAGATGACGAGGAGGTAAGTACTCGTGAAGAAGACTAAAAAGAAAAACATTTTTAAAAAAATTAGTAAAGTAATAGATAAAAAAATAATAATGCCAATTACAAGGGTTGTAGTAAAAATTGCTAAAAGTTTTGAAAAATCAGAAAAAACATTTGAAGGATGGTTATCAAAACAAAATACCTTATTGTTTTTATCACTTATAGTTGCTATAGTAGTATTTGTAGTTATAGACCAAAAAATAATAGTCTTTACAAATCAAACTGCTGAAGTATTAAAAGACCAAACTGTAGAAGTGACATATAATGAAGAAGCATATGTAGTTGAAGGATTACCAGAAACCGTTGATATAACATTAATGGGAAGTAGATCAGACCTATTCATTGCCAAACAATCAACAACATCAAAAGTAACAGTTGATTTAACAGGGTTAAAAGCAGGCGCACACAGAGTTAATGTTGAATATAGTCAACCATTAAATTCAATTGAATATAGTGTTAACCCATCAATAGCAACTGTTAATATATATCCAAAAGTATCAGAAACAAAAACCCTAACTACTGACATTTTAAATCAAGACAACTTAGATTCTAAATTAGTAATAGATAGTATTACGCCAGAATTAGACCAAGTAGTTATAAAAGGAACAGATGATAAAAACGCAGTTAATAGTTTAACAAAAGTTGCAACAGTAAAAGCCCTAGTAGATTTAGATGAATTAACAACTAAAAACGTAGGAACTACCACAATAAAAGATGTACCATTAAAAGCCTACGACAAAGATGGTCAAGGATTAGATGTAGAAATAGTTCCAGCCAAAATAAATGTAGATTTAGAAATAACTTCACCAAGTAAAGAAGTACCAATTAAAATTATTCCAAAAGGTGAAATCGGATTTGGTAAAGCAATTAGTTCTATAAACATGAGTGCTTCAAGTGCAACAGTATATGCAACAAAAGATGTATTAGAAAAACTAGAATCAATCCCATTAGAAGTAGACGTTACAGGATTAAAAGAAGATAGAGAATATAAACTTGACTTAACTAAACCTAAAGGTGTTAGATCAATGTCTCTAAATAATATAACCTTAAGATTTACTTTAGGAGATTCTACAGATAAAGATATAGATGATATCAACATAGATGTCCGTAACTTAAATGATAAGTATAGTGTCCAAGGTGATAGCGAAAAAGATATCAAAGTAACAGTTAATGTTAAAGGTGTTAGTTCAGTATTAAACGGATTAACATCAGAAGATATAACAGCCTACATAGATCTAAAAGACTATGCACCTGGAACATATGAAGTACCAGTAAAAGTTGAAGGAACAGATTCAAGAGTTGCATACATATCAAAAACTAAAAAAGTAAAAATAAGAATAGTCGAAAAATAACTGTTATTAAAACAGTTTTTTTCTTGACAGAAACCATTAAAATAGATATTATAAATATAGAGAATAGGAGGGAATTATGGAATTTTTAAAAGAAATAAAATCATCTCTACTTATTATGTCAGGTTTTTACATAATATTAGGATTAATCATGCTTTTAGCACCCAATTTTATTAATAATTCAATTTGTTATTTAATAGGCGCAATTTGTTTAATAGTTGGAGGACTTTCAATTTATACATATGTAGCCTCTGAAGTATATGGTTCATTAGGTGTAGCCCTACTAGTAGTCGCAGTATTATTCATTGGAATGGGATTATTTATAATTTTAAATCCAGAATTATTTTCTGCATTCATTCCAATGATAATGGGAGTTATATTAGTAGTAGACGCCTTTGGGAAAATGCAAAGTTCAGTAAGACTAAAAAAATATCAATATACTAATTGGTGGTATGTTTTAGTAACAGCCGCTATAATCTTTGTATTTGGTATTGTATTATTATTTAATCCATTTGAATCACTATTAGTGTTAATTAGAGTATTAGGATTTTTCCTAATAGTTAATGGATTATCTAATTTACTAACCGTAAAAAGTTATACAAAAATAGAAAAAGCTATCAAAGAATGATAGCCTTTTTTAATGCTCGTCAATATGGTGAAATAAAATACCAATATTAATTAATCCTGTTATACCAACTAAGGTATAAATAATTCTAGTAAACGCACTTTCTCCAAAAAGGGTTTCCACAAGATTAAAGTCAAGTATTCCTATTAAACCCCAGTTAACTGCACCAATAATAGTAATAACTAAACATACCTTTTGTAAAATTTCCATAATGTACTCCTTTCTGTTTCATTTTTATTATTACCTAAAAAAACCATAATATTCATTCATATTTAAAAAAAACATCCATATACTTAAATGAAAATTGAAAGATGGTGAAGAAATGAAAAAAATATGTTTAGTACTATGTACATGTTTATTGTTAGTTGGTTGTGGTACATATACCAGCAAAAATGCAACAAAAGATTTAGAAAAGAAGATAAATGGATTGAAAGGTTATCATATAACAGGACAATTAGAAATAAGCAATAATGATGATGTATATAAATATGATGTTGAAGCATCATATAAAAAAGGAGATAATTTTAGAGTATCTTTAAAAAACAAAACAAATGCCCACGAGCAAATAATCTTAAAAAATGAAGATGGTGTTTATGTTTTAACACCTTCATTAAATAAAAGTTTTAAATTCCAAAGTGATTGGCCATACAACAATTCACAAACATATTTATTACAAACATTATTAAATGACATAAAAAACGATAATAAAAAAACATTCAAAGCAAAAGGTGGAACACATATATTTGAAACCACAGTAAACTATCCAAATAATAGTGATTTAGTAAAACAAAAAATATATTTCGATAAAAAACTAACACCTAAAAAAGTAGAAGTAATGAATAAAGACAATGATGTACTAATTAGAATGACCTTCAAAAAAGTAGATTTAAAAGCAGAATTTAAAGATAGTTATTTTGAACTAGAAGAAAATATGAAAACTGCAAAAACAGAAAATACTACCCAAACAGTAGGCAAAGTAAATGAAGATACATATCCAATGTATGTTCCAGAAAATACCAAACTTACAAATAAAGATACAGTTAATGTAGATGGAAGTCAAAGAGTAATTATGACCTTTGAAGGCGACAATCCATTTATGTTCGTTCAACAAACTGCTGAAGTATCAGATGATCTAGCAATAGTTTCAGTATATGGTGAACCTTTCCAATTAGCCACAAGTGTAGCAGCCGTATCAGATAACATGATTAGTTGGGTTTCAAACGGAATCGAATACTATGTAGTGGCTGACAATATGAGCAGAACAGATTTAATGAGTGTAGCCAACTCAGTAACCTCAATGCCAGTAAGCAAATAAACTTTAAATTTTTCCTTAAATGTGTTATAATGGTAGCCAGGTGATAGTATGACAAACAAAAAAAACACAGACAAAAAAGAAATTAACAAAAAATCAAAGACAAAAATTAAAAACGCACAAGAAACAAAAACAGAAACACAAACACAAAACAATGAAATGGTTAAATTATTAAAAATAGTATTAATAGTTACAGGTATTATGCTAGTGTTCTATGGTATTACATTATTAGTAACTAAAAAAAGTGAAGAAGTTTTAGAAAATAAAGAAACAAAAGAGCAAACTCAGAAGACAGAAATTCAATATAAAAATATAATGATAGGAACAATGCTAAATCATGGTGGAACATATTATGTTTTAATTGAAGAAAAAGATGACAACCGTATTACTGAATATGATTCGCTTATTACAACAATAGAATCAAGCGAAGATGCTCCAAGAATATATAAAGCCAACTTAACTGATTCTTTCAATAAAACTTATTTAGGAAAAGAAGAAAATTATTATGTAGAAAACCTAAATGAATTTAAAGTGACAGGAACTACATTGGTAAAAGTAAAAGATGGAAGAATAGAAGTGGCAAAAGATACATACGATTCAATTAAAAACACATTAAAGGAAATTGCTTAAAAAGATACACGGTATCTTTTTTTTATTAAAAACAAAAAATAAAGAAACAAAGACTATGTATATATGATATACTAAAAAAAGAAAAGGATGATAGTATGGCAAGAAAGACAGAAAAAGAAACAAGAGAAAAATTACAAAAACTATCAAAAGTTATAGGTGATAAAAACGAACCAAAAAGCCAAGAAAAACCAACTAAACAAAAAAAACGAAAATATAAGTTACACTTTTCAATAACTGAAGTAGTCATATTAATGATTATCACAATGATCACAACTCTTATATTAGGAGGTACATTCACCTCAAAATTTTCTAGCAGTAATGGAGAAAAAGTAGAAAAAGAATTACAGGATTTTATAAATAACTATCAATATATAATAGATAATTATAATGGTGATATAGATAAAGAAGAATTATTGGATGCTGCCCTTGATGGTATGCTTGAACAATTAGATCCAAATTCTATATTTATAGATTCAACTGAAAACCAAAATTTTAACATTCAATTAGAAGGAAGTTATCAAGGCCTAGGAATAGAAGTCTATAACGATAAAGATAATAACATAATTATAAACCGTGTATTTAAAAATAGTCCTGCTGATAAACAAAACTTAAAACCTGGCGATATTATAATAGGATATAATAAAGAAAATATAGCCAAAATGAAAACTGATAAATTTGTAAAAAAAGTGGCTAATGACAAAAGTAAAAATATTGAAATAACATATTTAAGAGATGGAAAAAAATATAAAGCCAAATTAACTTTAGATAAAGTTACCTTACAATCAGTACAAAGTAAAATATATAATAAGGAAAATAAAAAAATAGGCTATATTAGAATAAGTATCTTTGCTAATAACACACACAAACAATTTCAAAAAGAACTTAAAGAGTTAAAAAGTAATAAAATAAATTCATTAATTATAGATTTGCGTGACAACTCAGGAGGATATTTATATTCAGCCGAAAAAATATTATCAGAATTTTTAGATTCCAGTCATCCTATATTCCAAATTCAAAAACAAGGAAAAACTACCAAATATTATTCCAAAGGTGAAAAAACTGAAACAATGAATATAACAGTACTTATCAATAACAATAGTGCCTCAGCATCAGAAGTAGTCGCTTCAGCCTTAAAAGAACAACTTGATGCACTTTTAATTGGCGAGAAAACTTATGGAAAAGGAACTGTTCAAGAATTGCAAAACCTCACAGATGGAAATAAATATAAACTAACAACTAAAAATTGGCTAACATCAAAAGGCACTTGGATAGATAAAAAAGGAATAGAACCAGATATAAAAGTAAGTCTATCAAAAGAATATTACAATAATATGATAGATGAAAATGATAATCAACTTCAAACCGCAATTAAAGAATTAATTAAATAAAAGAAAGTTAACACAACAAAACTTTCTTTTTTTGTTAAAAACAGTTATAATTATAAAAAGGTGTGATTAGAAATGAAAAAATTAGAGATAGGAGATAGGTTGCAAATACAATGCTATAAACATAATGGAAAAATACATCGTTCATGGGATGAGGCAATAGTATTAGATATTAAAGAAGACTATATTGTATTTGGAAACGAAAAAACTTTAGTGACAGAAGCACAAGGCAACACTTGGAGAACTAAAGAACCTGCTGTGATGTACTTCTTTAAAGATAAATGGTATAACATAATAGTTCAATTAAAAAAAGAAGGTGTAACATATTATTGTAATATAGCCACTCCATTTATAATAGAAGAAGATACGATAAAATATATAGACTATGATTTAGATTTACGAATTTTCCCAAATGGAAGTTTTAAAATTTTAGATAAACAAGAATATAAATATCATAAAAAGAAAATGAAATATTCAGATGATTTAGATTTAGTAATTAATAGTTCATTATCAGAATTAATTACAGATTATCAAAAACACATTCCGATGTTTGATAACGAAATTAATTTAGTATATGGTAAACAATATCAAGAATTGAAAAAAAATAAATAAAAAAGTAATCAAAAATGAATAAGGTGCATATATTATATAGAAAGAGTTATTGATAATTCAATTGACTTTTTTATTGATAAAGGGCGAAAAAACAACTTTATTTAAAAAAATTAAAAAAAATTAAAAAAAGTTGTTGACTTGCCTAAAATAATTTGATATATTAGACGAGTAATTTTTGAACGAGAGCAAAAATTGTCCTCAATTGTCAATATTTGAAAAAAAATTAAAAAAGGTATTGACTTCATGAATTACATTTGATATATTAGTTATACCGCATGAGGAAAAGGCGGTAGAATGATCTTTGAAAACTGAGCAAAATGTCAATTCAAAATTAGTTAGGACAGATTTTCAAATTAAAACAAAAACTGTTTAAGTTTATTTTTTTTGGAGAGTTTGATCCTGGCTCAGGATGAACGCTGGCGGCATGCCTAAGACATGCAAGTCGAACGAAGTGGCCCAATGAAAATTGCGTGCTTGCACAAAATTGGATTTGGATTTTCCACTTAGTGGCAGACGGGTGAGTAATGCACAGGTAACCTACCCTAAGGACTGGGACAACTATTGGAAACGATAGCTAATACCGGATGATTCATAGATAGATAACTATTTATGCTAAAAGGAGCTTCGGCTTCACCTCAGGATGGGCTTGTGTTGTATTAGTTAGTTGGTGAGGTAATGGCCCACCAAGACTACGATGCATATCCGAGCTGAGAGGCTGATCGGACACATTGGAACTGAGATACGGTCCAAACTCCTACGGGAGGCAGCAGTTAGGAATATTCGTCAATGGGGGAAACCCTGAACGAGCAATGCCGCGTGAGTGATGAAGGTCTTAATGATTGTAAAACTCTGTTGTGAAGGAAGAATAGCCATCATAGGTAATGATGATGGTGTGACGGTACTTCACCAGAAAGCCCCGGCTAACTACGTGCCAGCAGCCGCGGTAATACGTAGGGGGCGAGCGTTATCCGGATTTATTGGGCGTAAAGAGTTCGTAGGCGGTTTGTTAAGTCTAAAATTCAAGCCCGAGGCTTAACCTCGGTTCGTTTTAGAAACTGGCAAACTTGAGTGTGGTAGAGGCAAGTGGAATTTCTAGTGTAGCGGTTAAATGCGTAGATATTAGAAGGAACACCAGTGGCGAAGGCGGCTTGCTGGGCCATTACTGACGCTGAGGAACGAAAGCGTGGGGAGCAAATAGGATTAGATACCCTAGTAGTCCACGCCGTAAACGATGAGTACTAAGTGTCGGGAAACCGGTGCTGAAGTTAACACATTAAGTACTCCGCCTGAGTAGTACGGTCGCAAGGCTGAAACTCAAAGGAATTGACGGGCACCCGCACAAGCGGTGGAGCATGCTGTTTAATTCGAAGATACGCGAAGAACCTTACCTAGACTTGACATCCCTGGCAATGCTATAGAGATATAGCGGAGGTTATCCAGGTGACAGGTGGTGCATGGTTGTCGTCAGCTCGTGTCGTGAGATGTTCGGTTAAGTCCGATAACGAGCGCAACCCTTATTGCTAGTTACTAACATTCAGTTGAGCACTCTAGTGATACTGCCGGTGACAAACCGGAGGAAGGTGGGGATGACGTCAAATCATCATGCCCCTTACGTCTAGGGCTACAGGCGTGCTACAATGGCTGGTACAAAAAGACGCAATACCGTGAGGTGGAGCAAATCTCTAAAACCAGTCTCAGTTCGGATTGGAGTCTGCAACTCGACTCCATGAAGCTGGAATCGCTAGTAATCCTGAATCAGAATGTCAGGGTGAATACGTTCCCGGGTGTTGTACACACCGCCCGTCACGCTATGGGAGTCTGTAATACCCGAAGTTGGTAGCCTAACCTTTTGGAGGGGGCCGGCGAAGGTAGGACAGGCGACTGGAGTGAAGTCGTAACAAGGTATCCCTACGGGAACGTGGGGATGGATCACCTCCTTTCTATGGAGAAAGATTTATATTTTATTACGTACTAACTGATTTTAAACAATTTTGCTTAGTTTTGAGAGATTATTCTCTCAGATTTTGGACTTATAGTCCAGAAATAGTTCTTTGAAAACTTGATAATGTGATAGCAATGTATTTAAAAGAGCCCTAACTATTAAGTTAGAAAATCTGTCGCAATACATTGCATTAGAATATCTCATCAAATTAGGAAAAATAACAAACAAATGGTGATTAAATTGCTAAGGGCGCATGGTGGATGCCTTGGCACTAGAAGCTGATGAAGGACGTGACGAACGACGATACGCTTCGGGGAGCTGTAAGTACGCTTTGATCCGGAGATTTCCGAATGGGGGAACCTGGCTAGGGTAATGCCTAGTCACTGCATGCTGAATACATAGGTATGTAGGAGCAACCCGGTGAACTGAAACATCTTAGTAACCGGAGGAACAGAAAGAAAAATCGATTTCCTGAGTAGTGGCGAGCGAAACGGAAATAGCCCAAACCGACCTTAGGGTCGGGGTTGTAGGACTTCGCCTATAAGAGTTACAAATTCATAGAATAGTCGAATTAACTGGAAAGTTAAATCGTAGAGGGTGATAATCCCGTAGACGAAATTCTGTGAACTCTGTGAAGTATCCTGAGTACGGCGAGACACGTGTAATCTTGTCGGAATCCACGGGGACCATCCCGTAAGGCTAAATACTCTCTAGTGACCGATAGTGAACAAGTACCGTGAGGGAAAGGTGAAAAGAACCCCGGGAGGGGAGTGAAATAGAATACTGAAACCATGTGCTTACAAAGAGTCAGAGCCCGTTAATGGGTGATGGCGTGCCTTTTGCAGAATGAACCGGCGAGTTATTGTATTATGCGAGGTTAAGTTGAAGAGACGGAGCCGTAGGGAAACCGAGTCTTAATAGGGCGATTTAGTATGATGCGATAGACCCGAAACCGAGTGATCTATCCTTGAGCAGGTTGAAGTTTGGGTAAGACCAAATGGAGGACCGAACCGACTTATGTGGAAAAATGAGCGGATGACTTGAGGATAGCGGTGAAATTCCAAACGAACTCGGATATAGCTGGTTCTCCCCGAAATAGGTTTAGGCCTAGCGTTGAGGTTAGCGCATTGGAGGTAGAGCACTGAATATTAGATGGCGGCACCTAGCTGTACTGATAGTAATCAAACTCCGAATGCCAATGTTAGCATACTCAGCAGTCAGTGTATGGGTGATAACGTCCATACGCAAGAGGAAAAGAATCCAGATCGCCAGCTAAGGTCCCAAAATATATGCTAAGTGGGAAAGGATGTGGAGTTGTCAAAACAGCTAGGAGGTTGGCTTAGAAGCAGCCATCCTTTAAAGAGTGCGTAATAGCTCACTAGTCGAGTGACACTGCGCCGAAGATGTACCGGGGCTAAGCATATTACCGAAGCTGCGAGTTTTATCTTATGATAAAGCGGTAGGGGAGCGTTCCAACAGGGCTGAAGGTCGATCGTGAGGACGGCTGGACTGGTTGGAAGTGAGAATGCCGGTATGAGTAGCGCAAGACGTGTGAGAATCACGTCCACCGTTTGCCCAAGGTTTCCTGGGGAAGGTTCGTCCTCCCAGGGTAAGTCAGGACCTAAGGCGAGGCCGAAAGGCGTAGTCGATGGACAACAGGTTTATATTCCTGTACCACCTATATAACTGATGGAATGACGGAGAAAGCTAGGAAGAGCAGGTTATTGGATTCCTGTCTAAGCACAAAGACTGGTATGCTGGTAAATCCGTATTACTATTAAGGTTGAAGTGTGATGGCGACGGCAGTTTACTGCTTAAGTCTTCTGACGCTATGCTTCCAAGAAAAGTTTCTAGGGTTAATTATATAGGTGCCTGTACCGAGAACCGACACAGGTGGGCAAGGAGAGTATCCTAAGGTGAGCGAGAGAACTATGGTTAAGGAACTCGGCAAAATGACTCCGTAACTTCGGGATAAGGAGTGACCAAGAGATTGGCCCGCAGTGAAATGGCCCAGGCGACTGTTTATCAAAAACACAGGTCTCTGCTAAGTCGTAAGACGATGTATAGGGGCTGACACCTGCCCAGTGCTGGAAGGTTAAGAGGAGTGCTTAGCTTGACGTAAGTCGATTTGCGAAGGTACGAATTGAAGCCCCAGTGAACGGCGGCCGTAACTATAACGGTCCTAAGGTAGCGAAATTCCTTGTCAGGTAAGTTCTGACCCGCACGAAAGGTGTAACGATCTGGGCGCTGTCTCGACCATAGACTCGGTGAAATTCTAATACCTGTGAAAATGCAGGTTACCCGCGACAGGACGGAAAGACCCCGTGGAGCTTTACTACAGCTTGATATTGGAGTTTGGTCTATTATGTAGAGGATAGGTGGGAGACGTTGAGACTAGGACGCTAGTTCTAGAGGAGTCAACCTTGGAATACCACCCTTAGTAGACTGGATTTCTAACCTGGTACCGTGAATCCGGTATAGGGACAGTGTCTGGTGGGTAGTTTGACTGGGGCGGTCGCCTCCTAAAGAGTAACGGAGGCGCTCAAAGGTTCCCTCAAAATGGTTGGAAATCATTTGTAGAGTGTAAAGGTATAAGGGAGCTTAACTGCGAGACCTACAAGTCAAGCAGATGCGAAAGCAGGACTTAGTGATCAGGCGATTCAGAATGGAATGGTCGTCGCTTAACGGATAAAAGTTACCCCGGGGATAACAGGCTGATACCACCCAATAGTTCACATAGACGGTGGTGTTTGGCACCTCGATGTCGGCTCGTCACATCCTGGAGGTGTAGTCGCTTCCAAGGGTTGGGCTGTTCGCCCATTAAAGTGGCACGCGAGCTGGGTTCAGAACGTCGTGAGACAGTTCGGTCCCTATCCGTCGTGGGCGTAGGAAAATTGAGGAGAGCTGTTCCTAGTACGAGAGGACCGGAATGGACGTACCTCTGGTGTATCTGTTGTCACGCCAGTGGCAGTGCAGAGTAGCTATGTACGGAATGGATAACCGCTGAAAGCATCTAAGCGGGAAGCCAACTTCAAGATGAGTTTTCCCATTTTTTATAAAGTAAGATCCCTCAAAGACGATGAGGTTGATAGGCTAGAGGTGGAAGCATGGCAACGTGTTGAGCTGACTAGTACTAATAGATCGAGGATTTAATCCTATAATTTTTTCTAGGAGATATCCTTAAAATCACATTATCATGTTTTCAGAGAATTATTTCTCTATATTTTATACGTAACGATAGCGAAGTGGGTACACCTGTTCCCATCCCGAACACAGAAGTTAAGCACTTCAGCGCCGAGGGTAGTGTAAGCGAGAGTAGGACGTTGCGTATTTTTTTTGTCTAAATTTCTTTATTAGAGATTTAGACTTTTTTAATAGAATATTTTATATAAATGATTTTTATATATTATTACCTTATAGCAAGCAAAACAAATATAAGAAAGTTATGATTAAAGTTAATAATTATTAAATATAATAAATATAAGTAAAATTATGTCAAAGAAAATGAATAGAATATATAAATATAAATAGCAATTTATAAACTAATGAAAAGTATTGTAAAAAAGTATTGTAAATACAATTGTCTTTTTGATATAATATTTTTGGTGATAGAGATGGAATATAGATTAACAATGCGTAGTGAAATGGAAACAATTGAATTAGCTCAAAACTTAGAATCAGAAAAATTTCCAAATATGGTAATTTGTTTAAATGGCGAATTAGGCAGTGGAAAAACAATTTTTACAAAAGGTTTTGCCAATGCATTAGGCATTGAAGAAACTGTAACTTCTCCAACCTTTAATATAATAAAAGAATATGATGGTGAATTACCATTATATCACATGGACGTTTATCGTTTAGATGGAAAAACAGATGGCGTTGGAATAGAAGAGTATTTTGAAAAAAATGGTGTAGTAATTATTGAATGGGCTAATACAATAAAAGATATTTTACCTGAAGAAAGATTAGATATAAGATTTAAAGTAGCCGGAGAAAATTCTCGTATTTTACTAGTAACACCTCATGGAAGACAATATGAAGAATTATGTGAGGATGTATTATGAAATATTTATATATAGATTCAGCGACTGCTACCCTAGTAGTCGCTATTATAATAGATGGGAAAATATCTTTTATATATAACAAAGAGGTAGGAAAAGATATGTCTTCAGAGGTAATGCCTGTAATTGAACAAGCTTTTCACCAGGCCAAAATAACACCAAATGAATTGGATAAAATATTTGCAGTTAATGGACCAGGCTCATTCACAGGAATTAGAGTAGGACTTACTGTCGCTAAAACAATGGCGTGGGCTTTAAATATTCCAGTAATACCAATATCCGCATTAGAGGCTATTGCTTCAACATCAAATCAAGATGTAAATATTGCCCTAATAGATGCAAGAAGGGGTTACGTATATGCTGGTGCTTATGACCGCAATTTAGACCCAATTATGGAAGATAAACATATCTTATTAGAAGATATTACTACTGAAGGAACCTTTGTGAGTTATGATGATTTTGATGCCATAAAACCAGATATAGATATTATGAAAATAATAAAAAAACATGAAAATGATAATTGTGTAAATCCACATAACCTTAATCCTAAATACTTAAAATTAACAGAAGCAGAGGAAAATTTAAGAAAGAAAAATGATTGAACAAGTAGATAATTTAAAAGAAATCGAACCACTTTTACAAACATATTTTAATTCATATAAAACAAATGATCCATATGAAAAAGTTATAATATATTCTAAAGAGAAAATAATAGGTATTTTATCTTATAGTATTATATATGAAAGAGGGGAAATTAATTACATAGTAACTATCCCAGGATACCGTAATCAAGGAATAGGAAGAGCCCTTCTAAAAAGCGCATTAGATGATATAAAAGACTCAGGTTGTACTGCAGTTAGTTTAGAGGTTGAAGAAACCAACGAATCTGCCATTCAACTATATAAAAGTGAAGGTTTTGAAATAAAAGCCATAAGAAAAAAATATTATGGAAACCATGATGCCTATTTAATGATAAAAGAATTGAGATGATAATATGAATACATATATTTTAGCAATCGAAACAAGTTGTGATGAGACTAGTGTATCTATAATAAAAAATGGACAAGAGGAAATAGCCACTGTTATACTATCTCAAATGGATACACATGCTAATTATGGTGGGGTTGTTCCAGAAATCGCTAGCCGTATGCATGTGGAAAATATTACATTAGTTATAGAAGAAACATTAAAAAAAGCAAATATGAAAATGGATAATATAACAGCCATAGCAGTAACATATGGTCCAGGTTTAATTGGTTCACTATTAATAGGATTAATGGCTGCCAAAACACTTGCATTTACCTATAATAAACCATTAATACCAGTTCATCATATAGCAGGCCATATATATGCAAATAATCTTGTAAAAAGACTAGAATTTCCATTAATTGCTTTAGTAATTAGTGGTGGACATACTGAACTAATTTATATGAAAGAAGATTATAGTTTTGAAAAACTTGGAGGAACATTAGATGATGCTGTAGGTGAAGCATATGACAAAGTAGCAAGAGTAATTAATGTACCATATCCAGGCGGACCATTAGTCGATAAATTAGCCCATCAAGGCGAAGATACTTATACATTGCCATTACCATTAGATGATAATACATATAACTTTAGTTTTAGTGGTATCAAAAGTGCTGTTATTAATTTAGCACATAATGAAAGACAAAAAGGTAATGATATAGTACCAGAAAATATGGCTACTTCTTTTCAAAATAGAGTAGTTGAAATATTAACAAAGAAAACAATTAAGGCTTTAAAAGAATATAATGTAAATAATCTTATAGTTGCAGGAGGCGTAGCAGCCAATAAAGGACTTAGAGAAAAATTAACCGAAGAATGTCAAAAAAACAATATTAAATTAACTATACCAGAAATTAAATATTGTACTGATAATGCTGCTATGATAGGAGCAGCAGGATACTATGCTTATAAATTAGGAAGAAGGGCAGATTTAACTTTAAATTCCAAGGCCAGTGATAAATTAAATTAAAAGAACTAAAAATAAAATTTAGTTCTTTTTAGGTTTTTCATAATATAAAATATCGCTTAAGGAGCAATCTAAAATAAAGCAAAGTTTTGCTAAAACATCTTTGTCATATCGAGTAACATTATTGTTATAATATCTATCGATAATTTGATGATGTAATCCAGTTCTTTTTGCAAGTTGTGTTTTCGTCATTTTTCTTTTTTTCATCATTGTCTTAATATCAAAGTGTATCGAACCATATTCTACATAAACAACGATACTACTATTATTCATAATATCAGCCTCCAGTAAACAATTAATTAACTAACAATATTTTATCATTTGTGCATTATTTAATAAACTGCATTAATAATTAATTTTTTTATTCAGAATAAATATTCAAAACAAAAAGACTATTTCGATAGCCTTTTTTCAATGAAAAGAATTAAATAATACATTAAACTAGCCATAATAGCCAAAAGGATTATTCCAGTCATTACTAAGTTAAGATTAAATATTTGTGAACCATACATAATTAAATATCCAACCCCTGCTTTAGATACTAAAAATTCACCCATAATAACACCAATAAATACTAATCCAATATTAACTTTAAAAGCACTAATAATATTATTAAAATTACTAGGTAAAACTAGTTTAAAAAACATCTGACGATTAGTAGCCTTAAAACTTTTAAGCAATCTTATTTTATTAGAATCAGTACTCATAAAAGCATTATGAACATTAATAATAGTGACAATAACAGAAATGAATAATGCCATTACAATAATAGAACCAGTACCTGCCCCTGCAATAATAATTATAATTGGACCCAACGACACCTTAGGTAAACTATTTAAAACAGTTAAATAAGGATCCATTACTTTAGCAAGAAATTTAAATCTCCAAAGTAAAGTCGCGATAAAGATACCAATAATAGTTCCAATTATAAAACTAACTAATACTTCATATAAAGTCACCCAAATATGATGTAATAAAGAACCATCATTATATAGACTTATAATAGTATTTAATATAGCCTTAGGACTAGAATAAATAAACGTATTAATAATATTTAAATCAGCAGCCATTTGCCATATACCAATTAATAATATGATAATAAATATTTGAGTAAATCTAACCAAAAATTTACGTAATTTAATACGTTTCAAATAACGTTTATGTTCATCACTATACATGATAGTCAATATCCTTCCAAATCATATCATAGTATTTAGCAAATTCTTTAGCCTTGCGATTATTAATAGGAGAATCTTTTCCAGTTAACTTAATTTCATAAATACGCTTTATTTTACTAGGCCTTTCGGATAAAACAATAATTCTATCAGCCATACTAATAGCCTCACTTATATCATGCGTTACCATAATCGCACTTTTCTTTTCCTTTTTTATAATTTTATATACATCATCAGATACTGCCAATCTAGATTGATAATCCAAAGCAGAAAAAGGTTCATCTAAAAGTAATAAATCAGGCTTAGTAGCCAAAGTCCTAATTAAACTTACCCTTTGTCTCATTCCACCAGATAAATTAGATGGATAAGCATCCATAAAATCTTCTAGCCCATACGTCTTAAGCAGATTTTTTACATACTCTTTATTTCCTTTAGTTACTTCATTATTTAACTCTAGACCTAACAAACAATTTTTAAAAATTGT
>JAAWSW010000018.1 GCA_022801735.1 Bacilli bacterium
CTTTGATATTCCGTAGTCTGATCGCATATCAACGGTATATCCAAAATCAAATGCAGGCTTTGATAGCCGCTTTTTTTGGGAGCTTTGAAGAAATTTCTTGTCTTTTTAATTTTGTGGTTGATCAGTATCACCTGGTGTTCCTGGTAGTGGATCTGGTTCAGGTTCTTTAACATCTGTATCTGTTTTATCATCTTCTTTATCATTTTTATCATCGTCATTAGTTGTAGGTTTATTTGGCTTTTGTGTGTTTACAGTTGAGCCAGATAATGTTACTGTAATACTTTTTACATCTTCAACATTAGCGCCTGCTGGAACACTTTGTGATATAACATTACCTGTTCCACTACCCTTTACATTTACCTTAATACCATTAGAGCCACAGAATGAATTAACATAGCTTAAACTTTTGCCTATAAAGCTTGGTAAAAGTGTTAATGAATCTCCAGAAGTTTCGTTTTTACCAATAATAATTTCTTCATATGGATTATTAATGTTGAAACTGAATTTCTTTGGATGTTTAACTGTTTTTTCACCTAAATTTTCTTTCATAGCATTTGATACGGCTTTTATACTGCTATCATATAGAACATAATTATATAGTGATAAATTTGTTCCACCATAATCAATGATTCTAGCATCATGACCATTTAAATATAATCGTTGCATTCCTAATAAGTCGGCCATATCTCCACCTTTATTTTTAGTAGAAATATCTTTAAATACATTATATAATGATAAAATTTGTGCTGTACTCATGTTAGTATTCATATTATTACTAATTGTATCTAATAGTTTTTGTACTGTATTTAAATTATTAACTGATTTAAATTTATTTAATAAAGCCATTACTACTTCTTGTTGGTGTTGACCTCTAATGAAATCATTACTAGTATAACTAGTCCATTTTGATGAACACATGCTTGGATTTGGATGTCTATTACGTGAAAATGCTAGTGCTTGTTCACCATTTAAGGTTTGTTTTCCTTGCTCAATATATACTGTATTTTTACCCCACTGGCGGTTACTATTTTGCTCACATAAATTATATGGAACATCAATATCTACACCACCTAATGTATCAACTAATTGAACGACTCCTTTAAAGTTTATTTTTACATAGTAGTCAATATCTATATCTAAGAAGTTTTCAATAGTTTTTTGCATGCATTCCTCACCTTTCCATGCAGCGTGAGTTATTTTATTTTTTCTTTGATTTGGGAAACATGCAATTGGTACATATGAATCACGTGGAATACTTAGTATTGTTGTAGTTAAATTTTTAGGATTAAATGTAATAACCATTAATGAATCTCCATTAAATGAACTATTACCTATTCCTTCTGATTCTGAATCCACTCCCATTAATAGAACTGTAAATGGTTCTGTTATTGGCTTGGTATTATTTGTATCTTGTTTTTCTTTTTTTACTTTTTTTGTTTGAGTATAAATAACTTTGGTTGTAGTTGATAAATCTTCATACCCTTCCATACTTCCAAACATAATAGTATAATTTGTTGGTAGGAAAATATAATTAATATCCCCTGCTTTTAAAGCATCTATCATAGAAATATAACTATCATAGTTTTCAGTTTTATTATTTAAACTCTTTTTATTTATTACTTCTTTTGGAATTATTGATCCTTCAATACTAGTTTCATCTGCTAATACACCTAATTTATCATCGTCTATATCATCTAAAGATTCTGCTTTATTTGTTTTAAGAGTAATTAAACTGGCAGAATGTGTAGTATATTCATCATTATGACTAACCTTTTTGATTGTCCCATATACTGTGCCTATCATGTAACTTGCAAATATTTCTGTTCCTGCAAAAATTAACATAATAATTAGTACTATGGCTAATTTTGCTTTTTTATATTTATTTAAAAATCTTATACCTAATAATAATAAAACAATAAATATAATTACTAGTACTATTGAAACTATAATTCTAAGTATGTTTTCGATACCTGTTAATAAGGATAAACTATATAACAAATATCCAGTTCCACCAAGTAATATTAGTGTTATTATTAAAGCGATTGTAAACGCTAATTTATGTCTTGTTAATTTTTTCATTGGATTTCCTCCCCTTATTACTGTACTAAATAATTATAAACTAATTTCGACAATTTAACAAGTATCTCGACAAAAGATATTTAATTTTTATGAGACAATTTTTAAATGACTTTTTATTCAACTTTTTTATTTTATAAAATATAATAAATATAGATACTATTATAATTGACATATTTTGATTTTTATATTACAATTATATTGCATTAGTTTTTATGGGTCTATAGCCAAGTGGTAAGGCGTGGGACTGCAACTCCCTGATCGTTGGTTCAAATCCGACTAGGCCCTCCAATTTTGTATATTAAAAACAGTCTTTAATTTGGACTGTTTTTTTTGCATAGAACTGGAAATCCTCGTGTCTGTATTATTCTTCTTTTTGAGTTTGTTTAACTACTTGATTGGTTAGTACTGTAGCGCCAGCAACAAGTATTCCCTGTATTATATTATCTACTATGGTGTTGCCTCCCATAAGTATTGAAAATAGCATTCCTAATCCTAATGTAATAAGTGGTATATATTTGTTTTTTATTAATTCAGTTCTGGTAATTATATATCCTATTACATAAAGTACTGGTATTAGTATTAATCTACCTTCCATTATATAATCCATAACTTCCATTTTTACTCCTCCTTTTATTAATTATATTAGTTTGGATTATTATTTATACGACAAAAGAAAAAAAGCCTTGTTAGGCTTATTTATCTCTTAATTTAGCATCCATTTTTTCTTCAACGTTTTTAATTATATTATTAAATACTTCAGTTACTTCTTCTTCTGTAAGTGTTCTATTTGGATCAGAGAACGTTAATGAATAAGCGATTGATTTTTCATCTTCTTTAACGTTTTCTCCAGTATAAACATCAAATACATGAATGTTTGTAAGAAGTCTTCCGCCTGCTCTTTTAATAATATTTTCGATACTTTCTGACATAGTTTCTTTTTTTACTATGAAGGCCATGTCTTTAATTACTTCTGGATATTTAGATGCTTCTTTAAATTTAATAGGTTTTACTTTTGTCATTAAAGCGTTAAGTGAAAGTTCTGCTACATATATATCATCTTTTTTTAGTGATGGATGAACTTTTCCGATTACCCCTATTTGTTTTCTATCTAACATAATAGAAGCACTTATGCCTGGATGAAGGTGTGGTAATGGATTTTTTTCAAAGGTATATCTATTTTTGAAGCCCATATAATCTAAGATGTTTTCGATAATACCTTTTGTTAAGTAGAAGTCTACTGGTATTTTGGTATTATTCCATTCATTTATAATGTAATTACCTTTCATAAGAATAGCAACTTTACTTTCTTCGTTATAATCTTTATCATATGTTTTACTGATTTCATAAAGCATAACATCTTTTACTTTTCTTGCTTTATTATAATCATAAACGTTTATTAATGATGGAATTAGAGTTGTTCTAAGAACAGATTTATCGATACTCATTGGATTTGGTAAAACGGCATTTTCTTTTTCTTCATACTTAAATAGTTTTGCCATATCTGGTGATGTTAATGTGTACGTTTTAGTTTCGTTAAGACCTAAACTTCTAAGTCTTTTTGAAAGAATTTTTCTATATTTAACGTCACCTTTGTATTCACCTTTTTTTATTGGGCAGGTTGGAAGCGTTGAAACTAAGTTATGATAACCATATAACCTACCTACTTCTTCAGCAATATCGTTTACATTTTCATCGATATCTAATCTTCTAGTTGGAATTGTTACTGTAAATAATCCATCAGAATATTCGAATGGAAAATCTAATCTATTAAGTTCAGTTTTTACATCTTCTTCTGAAATGGTAATTCCAAGTAATGAATTAATTTCTTCGGCTTTAAATGTTGTTACTTTTGGAGTTTTATCTATTTTGTCGTGTTTAACTATTCCTGTTAATACTTTTGCACCTGCATACTTTTCTAAAAGATGACATGCTCTTTCAATGGCTTTTTCAGTGTATTCGTAACTTAAACCTTTACCATATCTGATTGATGCTTCACTTCTTAAGTCTAAATGAGCAGCAGTATTTCTAATGCTTACACTATCAAAGATTGCGCTTTCAATAAGGATTGTTTTTGTATTTTCGGTTACTTCAGTGTTTTCACCGCCCATTACACCGGCTACACATACTGGTTTTTCTCCATCAGTTATAACTATATCTGTTTCTTTTAAAGTTCTTAAGTTTCCATCTAGTGTTACAACTTCTTCGTTTTCTTTGGCGTCTCTAACTAAAATTTTATCTCCTAGTGTATCTTTATCGAAGAAATGAAGTGGCTGACCATATTCTAGCATTACATAATTTGAAATATCGACAACGTTATTAATTGAGCGCATACCATAGGCATTTAATCTTCTTTTAATAAATTCTGGTGACGGTCCTACTTTTACATCTGTAACCATTTTTGCTAAATAGTATGGACATTTTTCTGTTTCTACTTTTAGACTGAAATGATTATTGATATCGTCTTCTATTTCACTGTAAGGTGCGTCTGGAAGTGTTACTTTTTTATTTAAAATACAAGCAATTTCATAGGCAAATCCTATGTGATAATAACAATCGTTATTACGATGTTTATGAATATCTAATTCATATAATGTATCATCTAGTTTTAAGTATTTTAAAGCTTCCATACCGACTGGGGCATCTTCAGGTAATTCTTCAATTCCTCTATCATATGCTTCCTGTGTTTTTTCTTCTAAACCTAGTTCATAAAGAGCGCATATCATACCATTTGATTCTTCGCCTCTGATTTTGCTTTTTTTGATTTCAAAATCCCCTGGAAGAATAGCACCTGGAAGTGCAACTATAACTTTTAGTCCTTTTCTTACGTTATCAGCACCACAAATTATTTGAGTAGTTTCTTTTCCAATATTTACTTTACAAATATGTAGATGGTCTGAATCTGGATGCATATCACATTCTACAACTTCACCAACTACTAGATTATTTATTTTATTGGTAATAACTTTTTCAATATTAATTCCGGCTTTTGTGATTTTTACGGCTAGTTCTTCTAAATCTTCATCAGATATATCTATATAATCTTTTACCCATTCTAAACTAATCATTATTCGGCCTCCTTTCTATCGAAATTTTTGGTTTCTCTTATATCTGTCATATAAAAGGCTCTTAAATCATCTATTCCATATTTAAGCATGGCTAATCTTTCTGCCCCAAATCCAAAAGCAAATCCTTGCCACTCTTTTGGGTCATATCCACAGTTTTTAAGTACGTTTGGATGAACCATACCTGCTCCTGATACTGTTATCCAACCTGTGTTTTTACAAATATTACATCCTTTTCCTTTACAACTATGGCAACTAATATCAGTTTCTACTGATGGCTCTGTAAATGGATAATATGATGGTCTAAATCTTGTCTTACAGTCTTCTCCAAATAGATGTTTAGCGATAACATCGAATGTTCCTTTTAAATCTGATAGACTTACATTTTTATCAATTAACAATCCTTCTATTTGCATGAATTGATGTGAATGTGTTGCGTCATCATCGTCTCTTCTATATGTTTTACCTGGGCAAATCATTCTAATTGGTTTTTCGCCTTTTCCTTCTAACATAGTTCTTACTTGAACTGGTGATGTTTGGCTTCTTAAAAGTAATTCTTCACCTTGAATATAGAAGGTGTCCTGCGCATCTCTGGCTGGGTGCCCTTTTGGTAAATTTAGCATTTCAAAATTATATTCGTCTTTTTCGATTTCAGGACCATCTACAACATCATAACCCATTGACATTAATAGTTCTTCTACTTCTTCAACTATTTTTTCTATAATGTTTGGGGCTCCCATAGGTATTTTTGTTGCAGGCAAACTAATATCAATACTTTCTTCTTCTAGTTTTTTATTTAATATTTCAGTTTCTATTTCTACTTTTTTAGTATCTAGTAAATTATTTGCTTCTGTTTTTAATTTATTTAGGTTTGCTCCAAAGTTTTTCTTTTCTTCGTTAGGTAAATCCTTTATTTGTGAAGATAGTTCTGTTATTCTTCCTTTTTTACCTAAATATTTTGTTTTGATTTCATTTAAGTCATGTTCTTTTTTTATAGTTTGTAAGTCATTTTTTAATTGTTCTAAAATATTTTCCATTTATATCCCTCCTTAATTAAAAAAATCACATCCTAGTATAAGGACGTGATTTACGTGGTACCACCTTAATTTGTAAGTTATACTTACCTTGAAAACTATAACGCGTTACCGGTATATCTTTGCATATACAGCTACCAAAGTGAATTCTTAAAAGATTATTTGTTAGTTCCCACCTATTCTAACTCTCTTTGAAATAATTACTTTTAATACTACTCTTTGGTCATGGCTTTTAAATGACTAAAACAATTATAACACATTTATTTTATTTTTCAAGATGTTTTTTATTTGTACAAATTTATTGTTTAAAATGTAGTATTAGATTGATTTATGTATTTAACTTGTTGTATAACATATATATATAGGAACTTCAATAGTTGGGTGGTTACCTTCAATCTAACAAAGACTGGAGGTGATAAAATGAACAAGAAAGACTTTTTAATCTTATCTTTAGTAATTCTTATTTTCCTACTAGTATTACTACTATTTATAGTTTTAATATAAAAAGAAAATCACCTAACTCAGCAATGATTTAGGTGATACCAATCACAGGTAACACTCAACATGGCATATTGAATGTTACTTTTTTATTTTATGAGGAATTCCTCTTCTGTATACATTATAACATAAAATTTATAACATAAAATTTTAAAAAAATCTAACTTTGATGTTAGACCTTTTATGCTTTACTCATTCCTTGTTCTAAAGATGTATCTTGTTTGAATGAGTTTGCTTTTTTTAATTCTTCTATATTTAAAATTACTGTTTCTTTATTCTGAAGATCTATTTTGTCTCTTGTGTTTTCTGGAAAGTAATTTTCATTTAGATAAAAATGTTCAGAGCTTTTTAGAGCAGCACTTGGATATAACTGCGCATATTTACCTTGCTTTTCGAATGGATTAGTTGGTAAACCTCTTTTTCTATTTTCTAAATCGTTATTTATATCATCTATAAATTTTTGTACGTTTTCCATGTTATTTACCCTCCGCTTCAATCATTGCCCTTATTACACTTTTAGCATCATTGTTAAAGTATGCATTATACAATGTATCTTCACCGATTGCTTTACCGATTAAGTTTGTCATAATAATTTCTTCAGTAAAGAAATTGTTTTCTACATCCCCTACTAAGTTATTAGTAAGAATTTCAGTATAGCCCTCATTAAGCGCGACTAAAGTATTTTCTTCATTGTTGAATCCATAGTAGTTTTCTTTAGCAGTTATCATTCCAAGTAAGCAGTGCATAAGCCAATGCTTCGCATCACATTCTTCAAATAAACCTAGATTGATAAGAAGTTCATTTGTAAATGGATTATATTTGCATGGTAGTTTTACTAAGAACATGCTTTCCCTCTTTACTATTAATGTTTTTAATCTTTCATTTAATGTATTTAAATCAATATCTTTAAATTGGTCGTTAAAAATAGTAATAAGTTCTAAGAAGTTTTCTTTGACTTCATTTGTGATATTTTCATTTGAATTAAGTGTTTCCTTAATTGTTTCAATCATAATCCACTCACCTGCAAATTATTATAGCACAACTCCATTAAAATGACAATGTTAAATTTTAATTTATTTTACACTACCTCTTTACACTTATCTATTTGACATTTAATTGTAAAGTATTTAACGTTTGCTTTAATATGTAAAATATTATATAATTATTAAAGGTGATAACTATGTATAGAAGGACTTATGCTTTAATAGATTTAGAGGTTTTGAAAAATAATGTAAAGGTCATTGTTAGTAAATATCCTTATAAATATTATATTGGGGTTGTAAAGGCTAATGCTTATGGGCATGGTGACTTTTGTGTAAACAGTTTAATTGAAGGCGGAATTAATTATTTGGCGGCTTCTTCTTTAGAGGAATGTTTGAGTTTAAGAGAAAGAAATAGTCACATCCCTATTTTGTGTTTAGAACCTATAAATTATGAATATTTAAATTTGTGTGAATCTAGTAACATTACAATTACTATTCCTGATATGGATTATTTTAATGGTCTTGATAAAAATTTAAATTTAAAAGCGCATATTAAAATTGATAATGGTATGAATCGTTTAGGTTTTAAAGACAAAAATGAAGTTAAGTTAGTAGTTGATGGTCTTAGTGAAAGTTCTATAGTTCTTGAGGGTATTTATACTCATTTTGCGACTAGTGGAATGTGGGACAAACACTGGGATGATGGGCTTAACAATTTTAAAGAAATTACTAGTTTAATTGATTTATCTAAAATACCTATTGTTCATTTAGGAAGATCTTTAACTATGGTTCAACATGAAATGCCTTCATTTGTTAATGGCGTTAGACTTGGAATTATTATGTTTGGACTTGCTCAGAAAATGAATGAACCTACTGGCCTTAGACTGATTAAAAGAAATCATTATATTAAAAAACATGGAATTAGTCCTGTTAAACTTAGTAATGATTTAAATTTAAAAACGGCTTTTAGCTTACATTCTGAGATTATGTGTATTAAAAAAGTTAAAGCTGGAGAGTATATCAGTTATGGAGCTAATTATGTAGCTGATAAAGATATTTTAATTGGAATAATGCCTATTGGATACGCTGATGGCCTTTCAAAGAAAAATGAAGGTCTTATGGTTAAAATAAATGATAAAGAATATCCAATTGTCGGTGATATTTGTATGGATATGGCTATAGTTAAAATTGATGATTCAGTTAAGTTAAATGATGAAGTTATTATTTATGATAATATTTCTAAAAGATGTAAGGAACTTGGAGTAAGTGCTTATCAGTTATTTACTTCCGTTACTAATAGAGTTCCACGTGTTTATAAAGAAAATGATAATTTTACTGAAATTAAATACTAGAAGGATTTGATAATATGGATTTTGAAGTAGTTATTTTAGGCAGTGATGCGAATGCTTATTATATGGCTAGGTGTGCTTATGAGGCTTATGGTCGTAAGGTAAAAGTTATTTCTAATGCACCTATGAGTTTTGTTAATCACTCTAACATTATAGATGCTAGATACGATAATAGATTATGGGATATAGATAAATTTCCTTTGGTTTTAAATGAATTTGTAAAGGATATTGATGCAAAAAAAATAGTTTGCATTAGTTCTAATGAAACTTATGCGAGGGGTTTAGTTACTAATAAGGATAAATTAGATTCTCGTATTGTTTTTAACTATGTGGATTTAGATTTTTTAGAGTCTTTAATGATGAAGGATTTATTTTATGAAAAATATAAAGATTCTGGATTTTTACCTAAGACAATTATTTATGATTTAAATGATGAACTTGAAATTGATTTTGACTTCCCTATTATTATTAAGCCTAATGATGTTATTGATTTTAATCATATTAATTTTGAGGGTAAGAAAAAAATATATAAACTTAATAATATGGATGAAGTTAATTATACTATAGATTGTTTTAGAAAAAGTTCTTATAAGGGTAAATTAATTATTCAAGAATATATCCCTGGTGATGACAGCGCTTTATTTGATGGTGTTGTATATTGTTCTAGTAAGGGTAAATGTGAGTTGTTTGCTTTTGCCCAGATTGGACTTCAGGAACATACGGCTAAAATGGTTGGTAATGCGGCCCTTCTAATTAATGGTTTTAGTACTAATGGCTATGACAAAGATGTTATTATGGGCTTTAAGGAATTTATGGAAAAAATTAATTTTAAAGGTCTTGCTGAACTTGATATTAAGTATGATAGTCGTGATGGAAAATATAAAATTTTAGAGATTAATGCTCGCCAAGGTAGATGCAGTTATTATGTTACGGCGGCTGGTTATAATTTGGTTAAGTTAGTTGTTGATGATTTAGTTTATGGCAAGGAAAAGGATTTTGTCCTTGCTGATAAAGAGGTATTATTAACTTATGTTCCTAAACGTATTATTAAAAAATATGTAGTTAATGATGAGTTTAAGAAAAAGGCTATGGAATTATATAAGGCTGGCAAGGTTGTTAATCCTATTATTTATAAAAAGGATATGCCTTTTAAACGTATTTTGTTTTTGGTAAGAAAACATTTTAGATATTTTAAAGATTATAAAAACGGGTACTGGAAATATTAGAAAGGAAAATTTTTATGTGTGGTTTTTGTGGATATGTAAATAAAAAGGAAAAGAAGAAAGAAGAGATTAAAAAAATGACTGATGCGATTAGTCATAGAGGTCCTGATGATGAAAACTATTATATTGATTCTGATATTGCGATGGGATTTCGCCGTTTATCTATTATTGATTTAAAAGGTGGTAGACAACCTATGAGTAATGAAGATGATAGTATGGTTATTACTTTTAATGGTGAAATTTATAATTTTAAATCTATTAAGGAAGATTTGATTAGTAAGGGGCATATTTTTAAAACTAATGCGGATACTGAAGTTATTTTACATGGGTATGAAGAGTATGGTGAAAACATTTTAAGTCAGTTACGCGGAATGTTTGGTTTTGTAATTTGGGATAAAAATAAAAAAGAATTATTTGGAGCACGTGATCATTTTGGTCAAAAACCTTTTTATTACTGTAATATGAATAATACTTTTATGTATGGTTCTGAGATTAAGAGTTTCTTATATAATTCTGATTTTATTAAAGAAGTTAACAAAGATTCTTTAAAACCTTATTTAACTTTTCAAACTTCTGTTTTAGAGGAGACTTTCTTTAAGGGTGTTTATAAATTATTACCAGGTCATTATTTTAAATATAATTTAGAATCTAATGAGTTTTTTACTAAGAAGTATTATCAAATTGTATTTGATGCGAAAAGTGAAGATTTTGATAGTTTGGTTAAAAAGATTGATGATGCTATCACCTCTTCTATTGATACTCATATGATTAGTGATGTTGAGATTGGTTCTTATTTATCTGGTGGGATTGATTCTTCTTATGTTGTTTCTTATTTAAAACCTGATAAGACTTTCTCAGTTGGATTTGATTATAAGAATTTTAATGAGGTCCCTTTTGCGAAAGACTTATCTGATATGCTTCATATTGAAAACATTAATGAGTTAATTGATTCTGATGATTTCTTTAATGTTATTGATAAGGTCCAATATTATGCGGATGAACCTACTGCTAATTTATCGGCTGTACCTTTATATTTCTTATCTGATTTAGCTAGTAAACATGTTAAGGTTGTTTTATCTGGTGAAGGTGCGGATGAATTGTTTGGTGGATATACTTTCTATAAGGAAGATGATTTATTACTTAAATATCGTAAGTTACCTAAGTTTTTACGTAAGGCTGTTAAGGGAATTGTTAGTCCCCTACCTGATTTCCATGGTAAAAATTTCTTAACTAAGGGTGGAAGCAGGATTGAAGATTATTATGTAGGTAATGCTTTTGTATTTGATAATAAGGATGCGAATAAGGTACTTGCACCTAAATATCAAAGTAAGGTTAAATTCCAAGATATTACTAAACCTTATTACGATGAGGTTAAGGATAAGGATGATTTAACTAAGATGCAGTATCTTGATATGCATTTTTGGCTTCCAAATGATATTTTATTAAAGGCCGATAAAATGGCTATGGCTAATTCTTTGGAACTTCGCGTACCTATTTTAGATAAGGAAGTATTTGCTTTAGCTAGTACTATTCCAAGTGAATATAAATTATCTCATGGAACTACTAAATATATTTTAAGAAAGGCAGCTTCTTCTAGAATTCCTGAAGAATGGTATAAAAGACCTAAGAAAGGTTTCCCTGTTCCTATTATTAAATGGTTTAGGGAAGAAAAATATTATAATTTGGCTAAGGAAATATTTAATGCTGATTTTACTTCTGAATTTTTTAATGTTAAACAGTTAAATAAAATGCTTGATGAACATTATAGTGGAAAGAAAAATCATTGCCGTAAGATTTGGACTGTTTATGTTTTCTTAGTTTGGTATAAAACTTTCTTTATTGATTTTGAAAAAGGCATAGCTTAGGCTATGTCTTTTGGTTTGTTAAATTCTTTATTCATTAAATATTTAAGGATTATTAATTTTATAAAATATTCAAGGGTTATAGAAAGTCCAAAGGCTATTAAAGCATATTTTGTATGTAAGAATAATATACATGGAATTATGGCTATACATACAGCAATAAAAGCATTAATTACTAGAAATTTTGATTTTCCTTGACAAACACAAAGTGTTTTATATGTTTCATATGGAAGAAGTGCGAATACACTGAATGAATAGAAAATTATATATGGAAAACATTTTTCTATTGGCAGACTTCCATGTGAAATTACTAGGTATAATATACATAATACGTAATTGGCGATTATTATTATTTTTGAACATTGTTTTTTTAGTTCTGTTAGCACTTGATATTGTTTATCATAGTTTTCATTTAAAGGTACATTTATCATTTGGGATGCCTGATATGCATCAGTAATAATTTCTAGTTTTATAGCGACGGCAAAGCAAATTACATGTATAGCGTACATTTCTGTTCCTAAATGACTTGCTAATAACGTATATATTAATAAGTAAACACTCATGATTAATCTTTCAATTAATATTGGAAATCCATATTTTAAAACGTTATTTATATCTTCTTTATGTGGTAACATAAATTTTAATTTTAAATGATATAACATATAGATTATTGATATAGCCCAAGATGTGATGGTTGCGACGAATAATAAAACTAGATTTTTAGTAAGAATAAATGCAAGTGCATCTAATGCTATTAAACATATATAAAATAGTAACAAACTTTTATTATATAATTTGATATTGCCTTTTAATCTTACCATTTCAAATATTGCATTTGATGTTCTTCCTATTACTATATAAAAGATATAAATACTTAAAACATTTGATAGTAATTGTTTTTGATAATTGGTTAGTTCAAATATATTTACTATATAATCTTTTGTTAGGAATATAATAATTCCTATGATTAAACTAGATATTATATTAACTAATAAGTAGGCCCACTCGTTTTTTCTTACAGTTCGGTATGCGGCAATTCCTAATTGGCATATGGCATTTAAAATTAAATTTATTGTAAATAGACAACCACATACGACTATGGCGTTTATACTAATTGCGTTATTAAAAAATGAGTCTACATTGTCAGCAAATCCCATTAAAACAAAACTAATTAATAATGATATAAACTCCTTCATACTACCACCGTTTTTAATTATATCATAAAAGGTATGTTTTAAATTAATTTTTTCCTGCAAGCAAATAAAAAAACTGCATTTTTTGTTGTTATGGATTACGGTTTTTAAATTTGACATAAATCAATAAAAAAGTATAATATTCTAAAGGTGATTTTATGGATGTTTATTCATTTATTTATGGCTTACCTGTCCTTTTAGCGGAAGGTTTAATTTCGTACGAAATATTTAAAGAACGAAATGTCAAAAAATATATAGACTATGAAAGAAAAAAAGAAAAAGAATATTTTACTAGTAAAGCACAATTTATGAATGATTTATTATCATACCAACTTAAAGATTATATTCCAAAGCCTACTACCATACATTCCTGTTCATCTAGCACTGCTGAAAAGATAAAGGAAGAAATTCGTAGGCTCAATAACAATCAAGAATTAGAATCACTTCTGGATAAAATTCTTGATTATATACCTGTAGAATATTTAGGAAATTTAATTAGAAATATTAAAACTTTAGAAATACTTCATGAAAAACCTATCAATAATTCTATTATTTTTAGGTCATTGGGTTGTTATTATTGTAATAAGAATATAATTTACTTACCGCCATTGGGCATTATAAATACATTATCACATGAGTTTTTGCATGCTGCTTCTTCATTTTATAAGGATGGTTTATCTATTTCTGGTTTTTCTATCGGGAATAAATATGGAAAATATTTTAGTGGTTTAAACGAAGGTTATACTGAAGTGTTAAATTCAAGAATTTTTGGTTTTGAAAATAATGGTTACACTTCATGTTATAAAATTTGTTTACTTATAGAATTGCTATTTGATAATTACCATGATATGGAACAGGCTTATTTTTGTAATAATACTGATTTACTTATTGAAACATTTTTAAAATATGGAACCAAAGATGAATTTGTTTATATTATAGAATACTTGGATGTGTTTGCAACTACTATTCCTGAAGTAGAAGAAATGGAAGCGGTTATTAGTTTATTAAAAGATATTATTAGTAGAACTAATAATCCTGATAAAATAATAAGATGTGAAGAATTAACAAGAGAAGAGCAAAAAAAGATATGATCTCGTTTGTTAAAAAACTAGTCAAAAAGAAATAAAAAAGACTAGTTTTTTAGTCTCTTGGTTTAAAAATTAATGACATAAAGAATGCTAGTATAATAGCAGCACATATACCTGCTGATGTTAAATCGAAGGCACCTACTAATAATCCCATTAATCCTTGTTCATGATATCCTAATATGGCTCCATGTGTTAACATATGTCCAAAACTGGTAATTGGTACTAAGGCTCCTCCCCCAGCCCATAATACTAATTTATCATATATATCAAACACATCTAAAAAGGCTCCTAGTACTACAAAGATAACTGTTATATGCCCTGGTGTAAGTTTTGTTTTATCTAATATAATTTGTCCAATCATACATACAAGACCTGCAAATAGAAATGCATTAAAATATAGCATTATATCGCCTCCAAACTAACGGCATGGGCTACCGCTGGAATTGTTAATTTTTGATTTGCTAGTGACTGACTCATTAAGGCTCCAGTGGCTACTAGCAATACCCTTTTTAGTTTTCCTTTTTTCATTTGATCTAAAATATATCCATATGTAACTAATGGTGCACATACTGGTCCACTAGCACCTGCATATACTGGTTGTTTGTTTACGTTGTAAAGCATAACTCCTGTATCATCATAATTTTTTAATGTTATACCATATTCTAAATTCATATATTCTTTTAAGATTTCTTTACCATAAATGCCTAAATCTCCTGTTAAGATTAGGTCATAGTAATCTACGGTTCTTCCTGTATCTGTTAAGTGCTTATTTATAGTATCAGCAGCGGCAGGGGCCATAACTGCTCCCATATTAAATACATCATTAATCATTGAGTCTGTAACAGTACCTAGCGTAGCACTTTCGATTTTAATATCTGATTTTTTATTTGAAAGTAAGGCAACTGCACTACCAGTTGATGTAAATGTTGTTGTTTTTGGCTTTGGTCCTCCGTATTCTACTGGATATCTGAACTGTTTTTCAGCACCATTGTTATGTGATGAGGTGGCACATAATACTTTATTTGCTTGATTACTTTCTATCATATTGGCTCCTACTGTTAAACCTAATGTACTAGTAGCGCATGCTGCATATATTCCAATATAAGAAGCAGGCATATTAGTTCCTGCATAGCTAGATGCAGTTATTTGATTTAATAAGTCTCCTGCAATAAATACATCTATATCAAATCTTGTCATACCTATTTTATTTAATAAAATATCTGTAGCATCACTAATTGATTTACTTTCGGCTTGTTCCCAAGTTTTACAATCAAAATATAAATCTTCATAACTATGGTCAAAATATTTACTTAGTGGTCCTTTCCCTTCATAAGGCCCAGTTACTGTTGCTGTTTCATTAATATAAACATTATTATATTTAAAAGTCATTATATCGCCCCCACTATCATTCTAATTACACTAAAGGTCCAAGCACTGACGACTCCAAATATAATAACAGCACCTGAAAGTTTTAACATATTAGCACCTATACCAGTTACTAATCCTTCTTTTCGATATTCTAGTGCAGCACTCATTGTTGCATGGGCAAAACCTGTAATTGGTATTATAAGCCCACATTTAGCGAAGTTAACCCATTTATCAAAGAATCCTAAACTTGTAAACAAACAACTAAAGAATATCAGTGTTACTAACATGCATACTGTTGCTTCTTTTGTTGGAATTGTTAAATAATACGAATAGAAATCAATTAGTCCTTGTCCAATTATTCCCATAATTCCTCCTGTGATAAATGCGATTATAGCGTTATAAAAAACATCTTCTTTTGGTGTATGTTTATCAGTTAAATTTTTATATTTTGTTTTTTCCATAAACTTCCTCCTCACGTTTATTATGAGGATTTTGTTTTGTTTTATACAAAAAAGTTAACGTTTGTTAACTATTTCATCATATTTTTTATTTGCATAATCAAAGTTTGCTTTATTCCAAAAATTTTCTATATAACTATTTCTATCATTTTTGTATTGTAAATAATAAGCATGTTCCCACAAGTCTATATTAAAAAGTGGAATTAAATTATATGATAATGGTGTTTCCTGATTTATCATATTTACTATGGTTAAATCTCCTCTATTATTTGTAACCAAAAATGTATAACCAGACCCAACTAAGTGTTTGGCTCTATCTATAAAGTCTTTTCTAAAGTTTTCAAAATTTCCATATTGAATATTTATTTTATTTAGTAAGTTCCCTTTTGGATTACTTTTATTTTCACTCATACTATTCCAATATAAATCATGGTTAAGTACACCACCAGCATTATATAAAATATCTCCTCTATCTGGTAATGGATAGTCTTCTATATGATTTGGTATTTCTTCTAAAGTATGTTTATTCATAGAGTTACTTCTAGATAGTGCTTCATTTAAATTGTTCATATAGTTTTTATGATGTTTATTATAATGTATATCAACTATTTCTGTTTCTATGTCTGGTTCTAATGCATTATATAGATATGGTAAGGGCATCATTTCATACATATTATCTCCTCCTTTTTAATTATATTCAAAAAAAAGAAGATAATTAATCTTCTAGCATGTTACACTATCTGTATACTTATATAAATATTTTGTTCCTGACCATGTAACTTTAACAGCACCTTCAAAATTTTGATATTTCTCAAAATCTTCTGTTCCATTTTCTTTATAGTTTGGGTTTATGATTTTATCTTTAGATAAAAGACCTGCTTTTTGTAACTGGCTTACTGTAATACATACTTTTTCATTACTAGTTTGACTTGGTAACATTCCTGAATGTTTAGACATATAAGTTCTTGCGGTATTTTCTATAGTTTCCACCTGTCTTTCGTATGTGTCTATTTTTGAGTTTTTTATTGCTTGGTTTACTGTTGGCACTGTTATAATAGCAATTACACCTAAAAGTAAAATAACCATAACTAATTCTATTAAAGTAAATCCATTTTTCATATGCTTCACCTATTTTTAATTATAGTTTAATTACTTTAAAAAGTCAATTGCCCTCTTATCTTAGTTAAAACCTTTTTTTCTCTTCTTGAAACGTCTACCTGTGATAAGCCTAAACTATTTGCTACTTCTGTTTGTGTCATATCTTCATAGTATCTTTGGATCATTATTGTTCTTTCTGGTTCATTTAAACTTTCTAATTCTGTTTTTAAATATAGTAATGTATCTACATCTATTTCTTTACTACTAATAACTTCATGTAACATCATATTGGTATCACCAACCATACTATCTATGCTTTGTGCGGTAACATTGGAGTTCATTGCTTCTATCAAGTAATATTCAGGGACTTCTAGGTAATTACTTAATTCTGTTATCGTTGGCTCTCTCATTAATTTTTGTGCGAGCATTGACTTTGCTTTTTCGATTTGATTATTTAATCTTGTTACTTCTCTACTAACTTTTACACATTTATCTTTATTTACTACGTTTATCATTTCTCCTAAGATATATCTATATGCATGTGATGTGAATTTTGCTCCTTTATTTGGGTCATATGTTCTATATGCATCTTGCATTCCTTTACATCCTGCTTGATATAAATCTTCTTTATCCCTATAATAAGGAAAACGGTTAACTGCTTTATATATTAGTTTTTCATTTTCTAAAATTAGTTCTGTAAGTTCTTCCATTGTTATCCTCCTATGAATTTATTAAATCGAATATTGAAAGTTCATCTATAATTATATTATTAGTAGTAAATTTTTCTTTTATATTATTTAATATATGTTTATTATTGCCTAAACATATATAACTTTTACCTTGGTTATTTTCACATATATTAAAACTATTTTTAAGTGCGTTTTCCCCATAGGTATCTATTTCTTGTAGATCTTCTATATTAAAAATAATATTTTTTATTCCAACTGTTTGCTGGAGCGTAATAACTTCTTTATTTAATTTTTCTTTTGTATCTTTATTTAATTTTCCACCTAGTCTAACAAATAAAATTCCTTTGTATGGTCTTATATCTATATTTAACATTTCATCACCCTGTTTTTACTTTAGCACACTCTCTTTTGTTTTTATATAGTTTCGACAAAACTAGAATTAATATGACCAGTATTAGGATAAATGGAATGAATGTATATAATAAATATGGTGTACTTTGAGTTTGTAATTGATTAATTTTGTTTAATTTAATTGGGTAGTAATTTGTTCTATCTAATTTATCATATTGGTTAGTGTTAATGTTTGTATTTTGTTTTACTATGTTTAATGGTATTATTTTTTGTTGTTGATTTATTATTTTATGTTCGTTACTATTTGTTTTAAGTGTTTCGCTTGTAATAATATTTCTAGTTCTTTTAGCATAATAATCTTTATACTGAGTGTCATCTTTATAAGTATAATCCTCATATGGTTCTGATAAGTATTCATCATAGTAGTTTCTAGTTAGATTATATGTGTGGTATAACTTATCTTTATATCTATACATTTGTACTTTTTCGATTAACTTAAATATATAAGTGGGTTCTATTTTTTCAGTAGAATAGTATTCTTCAAAAGCACTGTTGTAACATCTTATATTTTTCCCTATCCATGTGTTTTTATTATTCAATTTATAACTTAATATTGTGTATAAATATTCTTCATTATTATTACCTATTCTAATAAATAGACCGTTATCGTTACCTTCTTTTACATCAAATGACATGATTAAATCATATACTCTAATATTTTCTTTAAAGTGAAATGTTATAGACTTGCCTGAATTTAGTGTTATATCATTTTGGGTGATTTCAGTTGATGTTGTGTAGTCCAGTTTGTTTCCCTTATATAAAAATTCAATATTTGAAAGTGTTTTTGATGTTATTGAAGATTCTATAGTTATATAGTTAATATCTTTTATTTTTTGATAGTGATAACCATCTAATGTTTCTATTACTCTATCTTCTTGTTCTTCAGGTTTTAATATACTTTCGTTTGAGTAGTCTGTATATATATAATCCTCTTTATCTAGATATGGATAATTTTGATTAGTGGTTCTACTATATTCTCCAAATTCTTTTTGTAGTTTATAAAATTTATACCTCCTTTCTACTTTAACATCTGTTAAATTATCACTTTGAATATATTCTTCTGTATAGGGACCAAATTCTCCATATTCTGTATATTCCATGGCTTGTACACTATTTATAAAAAATATACTTAAAACTAAACATATTACTTTTTTCATATTTTTCTCCTCTCCTTGCATATTATATTTAAATATGATAAAATGAATTTAGTGAGGCGGCCACTAGGCCAAACCTCCAAAGATTTGGTCCTAGCGTAGGCTAGGTTTTTTTGTGCCTATTTTTTGTTGGTGTAATCTTTTAGTAGAACTAAAAGATTTGCAAGAATTACTAAGAATTCCACTTATGCCTCCCATAGACCTCCCCCCCTTTCATTGGAGGTTTTCCTAGCCTATCCGCCTCTACATATAATATACGATTTTTGTATACCAAATTCCTGCATGATTTTTGAAAAAAGTGCGAATTTGCAAACTTCCCTTTTTTGTATAAAAAAATATGCAGATTTAGGATTTTTGTTAATTAGTGTTTAGTTCATATGTTGTTGTAAATATTCTTTCATCTGTGCAGTATTTCAAAACATATCCATTAATATCTCTGCATATGACAATGCCTACTGTCTTATCGTTATATAGTTCTTTTATATTTTCATCAACGTAGTTTATATATTTTTTTATTTGACCAATGTGTTCTGCTTTAAATTCAGTTGTTTTTATTTCTACTACTACAAAACAATTAAACTTATAATTAAAAAGTAAAAAATCTATTGAATGATTATTATCACCAATTTTAATTTTTACTTCATGTCCTATATATGCAAATCCTTCTCCAAGTTCTTTTAAAAAATTGTCCATATTTTCTAATATTAAGTTATGAAGAGCATACTCTGTTACTTTATCAGGTATGTGCTTTGTTTTAATTAATACGGGATTTTTTATTAAAGTATTTACTTTAGGTTCTTCTAGTTCATCCTTATATCCGATTCTTTCATATTCATTTGATTTTATTCGTTCTTGAAGTTCACGATATGAAATATTTTGATTGGCTGCAATATTAATGTAATAGTCTATTTTTTTATCTTCTTTTATTGATAATAAACACCTATAGTGTGTCCATGTTAATTGGTCACGCATTGCGTGACCTTTTTGGATCATTAAATAAAATTGCTTCATATATTTTAAATTGGTTGTTGAATATTTTTTGCCTAATTCTTTAGTTAATTTTTCAGAATATTCTTTAATTAACTTATTACCGTATTTAGCTCTTTCTTCTCCGCCCTGAGCCTCTACTAACAGTCTTCCCACTTCATAATAACTATTTAAATCACTTTTATTCTTTGAATAATCCTTTGCTTTTTTATATACTTCATTTTTTATTAATATATCTTTTATTTCATTATAATAGTTCAATCTATACCTTCTTTCTTAAATATTTATTGCCCCTTATTTGTAATATACTGCATTCATATATCAAATTCCTGCTTATAAAACAAAAAAAGTTCAAGAAGTTGAACTTTTTTTACCAATTTATCATTTAAAAAATATATTAAACATCAATAACTATATTATTTAAGAACAACGGGCAGAACCATCAGCATAAACTTGGCACTCTCCATATAAATCATCGACTTTCAAACTACCATCAGAATAAGCGTATGCTGTTAGATTTCCATCTTCAGAACAATTAATACTGGATTCATGGGTATAACACTGCGATTCTCCGAAAATATTTAACAAAGTTGTTTTACTTGTTTCATACTCATTTGCTCGTAAACAGTGCATTCCATTTTTTATAAAGCACATTTCTACACTTTCGATTATAGCATTATTTATATTATATTTGAAGAAATAGTCTTTTCCTAGTGTTCTATAGTCTGATGTTGTCTCAATAGAATCAATAGAACTACCAATAGTTACATAATTGGTTTCCCAACTATAAAATTTATTATCTGGGGTTACTGTTCCACTACTTCCATCGTTTTGTACGTAATCAAGTGTTATTGTTAATTCTGATTTTAGATTATCTGGTTGACTTGTTACACTATTTGAATACTCTACTTTTACTGTTAGGACTTTACTATCTCCTGCATTTAATGCATCTCCTTCTGTAAGTCCACTTGTAGTAAATTTTATTGCTGGATTATTTGAATCTGATACTGTTATCTTTTCT
>JAAWSW010000019.1 GCA_022801735.1 Bacilli bacterium
AGTAAAAATAGAATATAATCCAGAATTTAATGGAACTGCTGAAGAAGGAAGTAGTGAAGTAAGTATAGACTTAAACTACACCCAATCAGAAGGGGGAGGAACAATAACTCCAACAGATAAATATCTAGTAACCTATGACTGCGTGACAAATGGAGGAAATAATTGTTCATCATATAATGAATATCTAAATGAAAGAGATACAGTAAATTTAAATCATACTGCAACAAAAGAAGGATTTAAATTCTTAGGATGGAGTACAAATAAAGATGCCACTAACGCTACTCAAGTTCTTACAGAATTAAATATGTTAAATGAAGATATAACTTTATATGCCATATTTAAAGATGTAACACCTCCAGAATGTGAAATAACTATAACAGAAGCAGCAATAGATGGTGTATCAATCAAAGCAAACTGTACAGACGCATCTGGAATAAAAGAATATAATTTCATAAATGAAAGCACCAATAATATCCAAACAGAAAACACATATAATTTAAACAATTATAAACTAAGCAAAATTACAGTAGAAGTAACCGATAAAGTAAATAATAAAGGTGCATATAAAATAAGTGAAGATAATTTACAAAAAGGTTATCAAATAATAATGAAAGCTTTAAATGAAAAGTATGATGATATAAATACAAGAAATAAAAAATATGAAGAAGAATTTTTAAATAAAACATACCCAGTTGGAAGTATATACATCACAGAAAGTAACATAAATCCAAGTACATCTATTGGTGGAACATGGGAAACATATGGAGCAGGTAAAACTTTAGTTGGAGTAGATACAGAAAACACTAATTTTAATACAGTAAATAAAACAGGTGGAACAAGTACTAGTACTTTAGCAACTACTAATATGCCTGCCCATACTCATAGCATTCCTGCTCTTTCAGGAACGGCAGCAAGTGCAGGCGCACACACACATTATGTTTTGATTTATCATAATCAATCTGGATATAGTCAAACAATTCCTGCCTATTCACATTATTTATTATGGGGTACTACAGCATCTTATACTAATAATGCTTTATCAAATAGACACGCGATGCAGGGAATGAAAACTGGAAACTCAGGTGCTCATACTCACGCTGTAACAACAACCAAGAACACATCAGGGAGTACAGGAAGTGGGACATCCTTTACTAATCTTCAACCTTATATAACTGTATATCTGTGGAAACGAATTAACTAGGAGGAAAGTATGAAAAAAATATTGTTATTATTTTTGCTTTTGTGTTTACCCTTTATAAATACAAAAGCACTAGACATTGAAGAGTTAGATAATTTAGAGGAAAACATCGCTGAATTAAACAAACAATTAGATACCTTTGAAACGAATAGATTAAATCAAATGTATCCAGTTGGTAGTATTTTTGAAACCACAAATTATTCAACCACCTCCCAAGTTCAAAATGCTTTAGGTGGAACATGGGAGATATATGGTGCTGGTAGAATTTTAGTAGGAATAAATACCGATGATAGTAATTTTAATACTGTTGGAAAAACAGGCGGAGTCAGTTCTATAACTTTATCTACTGCCAATCTTCCAAGTCACACTCATAGTATTCCAGTATTATCAGGAACAGCAGCATCAGCAGGCAGCCATTCTCATAATGTAAGAGCCTATCTTGATCAGACAGGTTATGGTGCTACTATTCCTGCAAATACATCATATTTTTTAAGTACCGCAATCAGACATTCAGGTACTACAGCAATATCAAAACAAAATTTCATGCAAGGAACAACAGCCACTAGTGCAGGAGCGCACACCCACACTGTAACAACAACCGCTAATACTACAGGAAATATAGGAAGTGGCTCTTCTTTTACCAATATACAACCATCCATTGCTATATACAGATATAAAAGAATTAGTTAGGAGAAAAAATGATGAAAAAAATTTTAGCAATACTAGTTATATTCTTATTTTTAGAACAAGCAGAAGCTCTAGATATTGAAAGCCGTTTAACCGAAACAAGGCAACAAATTGTAGAACTTGAAAATAAGGTGGCAACAAATGAAAATACAAGACTTGATAAAATATACCCAGTAGGAACAATTTTTAAAACAACTACTTATTCGACTGTATCCCAAGTAGAAACTGCTCTTGGGGGAAAGTGGGAAAGTTATGGTAATGGAAAAACATTAGTGGGAGTTAACACAAGTGATAGCACATTTAATGCAGTAGGGAAAACAGGTGGTAGTGCTATAACTACTTTAGTATCATCAAACATTCCTGCTCATAATCACACTATTCCAGCGTTATCAGGAACAACTAATTCTGCAGGTACACATACCCATCATGTATATGTTTATTATGGACAAAGTGGTTATAGTGCTACTATTCCTCCCAGCACTCACTATGTAGTAAACGCACAACTAGGATGGACTACATCTACGTTGTCAAATAAAAATCATATGAATGGAATATCGGCTACTAGTGCAGGAGCCCACACCCACGCAGTAACAACCACCGCTAACACGTCTGGAAGCGCAGGAAGTGGAACCGCTTTTACAAACTTGCAGCCATATATAACAGTATATATGTATAAGAGGGTAGGATAAAATGAAAAAGATAATAATTCCAATTACTATATTATTAATAATACTAACAATCATAATATTTGTAGTAACACATTCAAATAACTTAAAACAACAAGAAAAAAATATAAAAAACATAAAAGCCACTACAGAAACCTTTACATTAACAGATAACGGAACAGAGATAGAAGTAAGGCTAACAAATAAAAATGAAGATAATGTAAAAATAAAAAACATAGAAGCAACATTATATAATACAGAAAACAAAAAAATAACCACACTAAATCATAATAAAGAAGTTACTATAAAAAAAGACAAAATAATAAAAATAACTGCAGAAGAAAAGTATCCAGAAACAGCAAATATTAAATATATATTAGCCGCATAGAAAAGCGGTTTTTATATGCAAAATAAAAAGCCTTATATAAATAAGACTTTCATAATCATAAATGGCGGAGTAGGAGGGATTTGAACCCTCGCGCCAGTTGCCCGACCTACACCCTTAGCAGGGGCGCCTCTTCAGCCTCTTGAGTACTACTCCATGTGACTTACGAATATAATTTTACCGAAAATATAACCATATGTCAAGCAATATTTTGTCTTATTTTGGTTATTTGTAAATTTGACTTTTTATAAAAAAGTGTTAAAATACATATTACATAAAAAAGGGGAATTTTAAAATGATTACCATAACAAAAATATTTAAAAAAACAATGGGAAAATTACCAGAATATCAAGAAGAATTAATAAACATGCTAGGTTTTGAAGAATATTGTAGACAAATAGAGCAAAAAACTAAAAAGATAAAAACAAAATAGTCATTTAAACACACATAATCACTAAAAAATAATATAAAATAGTAAGGTGATTTAAATGAAATTCATAAAAAGGCAAATAAAAACAATAAAAGAAAAAGATCCATCAATAAAAAGTATATTAGAAGTATTCCTATATCCAAGTTTTAAAGCACAAATCAGACATAAAATAGCAAAATATTTTTATAACAAAAAACATTACTTTATAGCACGCTATATAACTGAAAAAACAAAAAGAAAAACAGGAATCGAAATTCACCCAGGTGCAACAATAGGTGAAGGTGTTTTTATAGACCATGGCAGTGCAGTAGTAATCGGAGAAACTGCAATTGTTGGCAATAATGTGACAATTTATCATGGCGTAACACTAGGTGGCACAGGAAAAGAAACTGGTAAACGCCATCCAACAGTAAAGGATAATGCTTTTATTGGTTCTGGTTCAAAAATACTAGGAAATATAATAATTGGTAAAAATGTAAAAGTAGGAGCCAATGCAGTAGTATTAAAAGATGTTCCAGATGGTGCTACAGTAGTGGGAATTCCAGCAAAAATAGTAAAAATATAACAAAAAAACTATCTTTTTAAGATAGTTTATTTTGTCCCTATATATTGTGCTGAACCAAACCCTAGCATCATAATAAAGATTGGACTTAGGAATATTAATCCTAGTGTATATCCTGCACCTTTATTAAATGCAGCGGCTAGTTTAACATATACAATAATTAACATAACAAAATTTACAAATGGAATTAATAATAGTAAGAATAACCAACCATTACCCATTGTAATTTTGAATAATAAGTACATGTTGTAGAATGGAATAATTGCTCCCCATCCTGGAACTCCAGCTTTGCTAAACACTTTCCACATACCAACGATAGTTAGAATACCTAAAACAAGTCCTATTATCATAGGTACAACGAAAACTGCTGGATCAATACTTACTGTGTCATATGTTTGACCATAATAACTATTGTAATCTGTCATATCATACACTCCTTTCTATTATAATATACCATATTTTTTAAATAAAATATACCCAAGTTAGGTATAAATCGTTTCTATTTTTTTTATTAAGAATATAAATTAATAGAAAGGGGAAGAAGTTATGGAATATAGAGGAATAGATATTTCTAAATACCAAGGAACTGTGGACTTTAAAAAAGTAAAAGATACAGGAGTTGAATTTGTAATCGCAAGAATTGGTTATGGTATGTACGAAAATCAAAAAGACCCAAGATTTGAAGAATACTATAAAGGTGCTGTAGATAATAACATGCCAGTTGGTGTCTATTTATATTCGTATGCTCTAAATGTTGATGATGCAAAAAGGGAAGCAGATGTAGTATTAAATTGGTTAAAAAATAGACGATTAAATTTACCTGTTTATTATGATATAGAAGATAAAAGTCAGGAAAATTTAGGAAAAACTACTTTAACCAATATGTGTATTGCTTTCTGTGACAGAATAGAAAAAGCAGGATATTGGGCAGGAGTATATGCAAATAAATATTGGCTTACTTCAATTTTAAATGCAGAAGAACTTCAAAAAAGATATACTATATGGGTTGCACAATATAATACAGAAAATACATATAAAGGTAGATTCGATATGTGGCAATATACATCTGGAGGAAAAGTAAATGGTATAAATGGTAATGTTGATATGAATATTTTATACCGTGATATTTTCAGTGATAGAGAAGGAGAAGATACAGGAACACCAGAACCATCATTACCAGATTTAAGCAAGTATAAAGGCGATTCAATAGTAGATGCCTTAAAGAGTATAGGTTACGATAGTTCTTTTGATTCAAGAAAAAGATTATATAAAGAAGCAGGATTTAATGATAATTATACTGGAAGTGCTGTTCAAAACATCAACCTATTAAAAAGGTTACAAGGAAATTATCAAAGTGAATATTACCCAAGAGCAAGTTATAAAGGATTTTCATTAGTAGATGGGCTAAAAAGCATAGGCGTTGATAGTTCATTTAATAATAGAACAAAAATCGCAAACAAAAACGACATAACAAAATATACAGGCTCAATATTTCAAAATACAAAACTATTAAATCTACTAAAAGAGGGCAAACTAAAAAGAGCATAAAAGCTCTTTTTAATTTAATAAATAGATTCCTAAATTTAAATATCCAGCAAATAAAATCCATAATAAATAGGGAATTTGTAAGTATGATGCCACTTTATCGATTTTATAAAATTCTATAATCATTTTAACAACTAAAATAACTAATAGAATAATCCACGCAAACGCAAATAACCTTAATTTAAAAACAAAGAATATAATTGACCATAAAGCATTCACACCTAACTGAACATAATAAATCATAGGTACTGTTTCTTTTTTAGATACTAAATAAGTACTCACACCCATTAAAATGTATAGAATAGTCCAAACAATAGGAAATAAAAAGCCTGGTGGTGCAAGTGGTGGCTGCTTTAAAGAATTATAATCCATAAATGGCATTGTAATAAGCGCAACTATTCCTCCCACAATCAAAGGAATTAAAATATAAATAATTAACTTTTTAAAATTCATATACGCCTCCTAATAAATAGTATTATAAAAAAAAGAAAATATTATAACGTTTGCTTTTTATATCACTAAATTGTATAATAAAAATGGTGATATAAATGAAAACAATATTAATAGTAGAAGACGAAGAAAAAATTAGAGAAAAATTAAAAAACTTTTTAACAAACAATGGATATAATGTAGAAATAATTACAGACTTTGAAAATACTGAAAGTGAAATATTAAAAATAAACACCGATTTAATATTATTAGATATAAATATACCAAATAAAAATGGAATGTATTTATGTAAAGAAATAAGAAAAAACTTAAAAACACCTATTATTATTGTTACAAGTAGAAATAACGAAATGGACGAACTATTATGTATGAACTATGGAGCCGATGATTTTATCGCAAAACCTTACAATCCACTAGTTTTACTTGCACATATAGAAGCAGTACTAAAAAGATTCGCACCAGACCTAGATAAAGCAATCCCGTTCAAAAACATAAAAGTAATCCCTGCCAAAAGCGTAATAAAAACAGAAACTGAAGAAATAGAACTTTCCAAAAATGAATTAAAAATACTTACATATTTATTAGATAAACAAGGTACAATAGTATCTAGATATGAACTTATGGATTATTTATGGAATAGTGAAGTCTTTATAGATGATAATACCTTAACAGTTAATATAACTAGATTAAGAAAAAAACTAGAAGACATAGGTTTAGAAAATATTATTGAAACTAGAAGGGGACAAGGGTATATAATTTTATGAAATTCATAGATTACTTAAAAGATAAAATTATTGAAATAGTACTAATAAATCTATTCGTAATAATTACAACACTCATTTTGTATAGTTTAAAATGTAATGGATGGATTATATTTGATATAGTATTTTTAATATATTTGGTAGAAATTATTAACTTTACAAGCGACTATATAAAAAGAAAAAAATTCTACAATAACACATTAAACTTACTTGAAGATTTAGATAATAAAAATCTAATACATGAACTTATTCCAGAAACTAATTTTATAGATAGTAAAATTCTAAAAGAAATATTATACGAAACTAATAAATATAAAATAGAAGAAATAAACAAATATAAAAATAAAGAAAAAGAATTTAAAGAATTTATTGAAATGTGGGTTCATGAAATAAAAACACCACTATCATCTGCTATGTTAACAACATATAATAATAAAAGTAAACTATCAGATGATATAAAAATAGAACTAGATAAAATCGATGCCTATGTTCAACAAGTACTATTTTATGCAAGAAGCGAAGTAGTATCAAAAGACTATATAATAAAACAAGTATCATTAGAAAATGTAATAAATAAAGTTATATTAAAACATAAGAGAGATTTTTTATTAAAAAAAATAAATTTAGAATTAAAAGATTTAGATACTATAGTAAATACCGATACAAAATGGCTTGAATATATAATTGATCAAATTATCACCAATAGTATTAAATATATAGATGAAAATCCAAAAATAAAAATATATATAAAGCAAAATAAAAATGATGTAAAATTAATCATCGAAGATAATGGTATAGGTATAAAATCAAACGATTTACCAAGAATATTTGATAAAGGATTTACTGGAAGTAATGGTAGAAATAATAATACATCCACAGGAATAGGGCTATATCTAGTGAAAAAACTATGCAATAAATTAAAACATAATATTGAAATAGAAAGTGAAAATGGTACTAAAGCCATTATTACATTTCCAGTAGGATCACTTACAAATAAAATAAGCCTTACAGAATTGTAAGGTTTTGTAATAAAAATAAATTGTTAAATAAAAAACATTATTCTATAATTAAAGCGGAGGGAAGAAAATGGAAAACATTTTAAAAATTAGTAATGTAGAAAAATACTACGGAAATAAAAGTAATTTAACCAAAGCCGTCGATAATATTAGTTTCGATGTTAAAGAAGGAGAATTTGTTGGAATCATGGGAGCCTCAGGTTCAGGTAAAACAACCTTACTTAACTGTATAGCAACAATCGATAAAGTAACTTCTGGACATATTATAATAGATAAAACTGATGTTACCGCACTTAAAGGAAATAAATTAAACAAATTTAGAAGAGAAGATTTAGGATTTATATTTCAAAACTTTAATCTGTTAGATACCTTAACAGCATATGAAAATATTGCTCTTGCACTTACAATTCAAAAGGTAAAACCAAAAGAAATAGATAAAAGAGTAAGAGAAATTGCAGAAACTCTAGGAATCACTCACGTACTTGATAAATATCCATATCAAATGAGTGGGGGAGAAAACCAAAGAATTGCCTCAGCCAGAGCAATAATCACAAATCCAAAATTAATTTTAGCCGATGAACCAACAGGAGCACTAGATAGTAAATCAGCAAGACAATTATTAGAAACATTTGAATACCTAAACGAAGATTTAAAAGCAACAATCCTAATGGTAACACATGACGCCTTTACTGCAAGTTATTGTAATCGTATTTTGTTCATCAAAGACGGAAAAATCTTTAACGAACTTATAAAAGGAAATGACACAAGAAAAGAATTCTTCGATAAAATTATTGATGTTGTTACACTACTTGGAGGAGATCTAAATGATGCTCTTTAAACTATCCTTAAAAAATATCAAAAAAAGTTTTAAAGATTATGCGATATACTTTTTAACTCTAATATTAGGTGTTGCCATATTCTATGTCTTTAATGCCATGGAATCACAACAAGCAATGATGGATATGAATGAAACAAAAAAAGAAATACTAGACTTAATGAATAATCTATTAGGCGGAGTTTCCATATTTGTTTCAATTGTTTTAGGATTCTTAATAATATATGCCAATAAATTCTTAATCAAAAAACGTAAAAAAGAATTTGGTATATATATGACATTAGGAATGGGTAAAAGACAAATGTCAAAAATGCTACTAATAGAAACACTATTAATTGGTTTAATCTCACTTGCAGCTGGGCTATTAGTAGGAATATTCGCTTCACAATTAATGAGCTTTATCGTCGCAAAAATGTTTGAAGCAGATATGACATCATATGCCTTTACCTTTTCAAATGAAGCAATAATAAAAACAATAATTTACTTTGGAATAATGTATTTATTAGTAATGATTTTAAATACCTTTATAATTTCCAAATATAAATTAATAAATCTTATAAACGCAGCCAAACAAAATGAAAAAGTAAAAGTTAAAAATCCAATTATATCAATACTAATATTTATTCTTGGAATAGGAGTATTAAGCTTTGCTTATTATCAAGTAACCGAAAACATTATGAACTTAGAATTTAATCAGTTCTTAGGATGTATTCTTCTAGGAATAATTGGAACAATAATGTTCTTCTATGGTGTATCAGGATTTATTTTAAGATTAGTAAGGGCTAACAAAAAAATCTACCTAAAAGGACTAAACATGTTTGTCTTAAGACAAATAAATAGTAAAATCAATACAACCGTATTTTCAATGAGTATAATATGCATTCTATTATTCTTAACTATAACCGTTTTCTCAAGCGCTATGAGTTTAAATCAAGCAGCTAAAAAGGACCTTAAAGAACTAACACCAATGGATGTAGAAATTAAAGAATATAGAAACGAAGATGAAATAAAACCACTTCAAACCATTTTAATTAATAGCGGTTTAAATATGAATGATTTAAAAGATGTAATAGAAGTAAATGAATATCTTATAGATACTGTTCGTACTAAAGACGTACTAGGTGAAAAAGTAGCAAGCCAAAAAGATTCAGAATTTTTATATCACCTAGATATGCCAGAATCAGTAATGACCATTTCTGATTATAATAAAGTAGCAAGTAAATATGGAAAAGAAACATTTACTTTAAATGATGATGAATATTTAGTTACTGCCGATTATGAAGATATGATTAAATATCGTAACCAGGCACTTCAAGATGGAGTAAACATCAATATAAATGGAAAAACATATAAACCAAAATATAATGAAATAAAAGATGGATTCCTTGATATGGGAGCAAACCATAGTAATACAGGAATATTTATTTTTCCAGATAAAGCATTAGAAAATATAAAACCTGCACATAGATTTTTAATCGCAAACTATAATGCTAATGATGATGAAACATATAATAAAATAGAAGAAAAAATAGCAAACATCAGTGTAGATAATGTAGCCATAGGATTTTACACTAAAACATCTATTTATGATTCAGCAATAGGAGTAGGGGCAATAGTAACATTTATTGGACTATATTTAGGAATAATTTTCTTAATATCATCAGCTGCCATTTTAGCTTTAAAAGAATTATCTGATTCATCAGATAACAAAGAAAGATATAATATATTAAGAAAAATAGGTGCCGATGAAAAAATGATAAATAAATCATTATTCAAACAAATAGGGATTTTCTTCCTAGCGCCACTACTACTAGCTATTATCCATTCAATATTTGGAATTAAATGTGCAAACTTAATGCTATCTGCATTTGGTAAATCAGGTATGCTTACTTCAATAATTATGACAGCTACATTCATAATAGTAATATATGGAGGCTATTTCCTACTTACATATTTCTCAAGTAAATCAATCATAAAAGAATATGAATAACAAAAAAAACAAGGTATATCTAGCGATAATGTTACCTTGTTTTTTTTGATAAGATGTATATGGTGGAGAAGAATGAGAAGAAGAAAAAGAAGAAAACAAAGAAAAATAATTATAATTACAAGTATAGCTTTATTATTTGTATTAGCAACAGGATATGCCGCATTTCAAACAAATTTAAATATAACCGCTAAAGGCAATATATTAGAAAAAGGAATAAGACCAATAGAATTAAAAAATAACGTTGTTACATCTGGTCAAGGACTATATTTGGATAATCTTGAAAACAATAGATATGTATACAAAGGAGAAAATCCAAATAATTATATTTGGTTTAATAATGAACTATGGCGTATAATAGCTATTGAAAACGATAACACATTAAAAATAATAAGAAATGAAAGTGATGATACAGTACTTTACGATTCTGCATATAGTACATCAAGCGGAAGAAGATTTAACTTAAGTAATACATATTGTAAAACATTTGCTGATAGTAATACGTATTATGGTTGTAATGCATGGAATAGTGTAAGCGGGAATTATACAAGCAGCGGTGTAACAGGAACAGTTACAGAAGACGCTGAGTTAAATATTTATTTCAATCAAACTTTTTACAACAGTATTAACATTAAAGATAGACAGCTAATTACTAGGCATAAGTTTTATAAAGGACCAATAAATGGTGTCGCCGACAGTATATCTCCAGGATTAACTGACATTATTAATGACGAAAAAACGGACAGTTGGACAGGGTTAATAGGCCTTCCAAATTTAAGTGATTGGTATAAAGCTTCGTCAAATCCAGAATGTTTAAACAGTAAAACTGAATTTTGCTGTAACAATAAAGATTTTAAGTGTAAAATAAATAACTATATATATCAAGATCAATTTATATTATTTATGTCACCTGATAACAGAAAAAATTATACTCATGCATTAATAACTTTTTCACCGGACGATGGAATCCTGGGAGGAAGTGCAAACTCTGGTAAGATTAACCGTCGACAAACACTTTATATAACTGCTGATATATTATTATCAGGAGATGGGTCTGAAAAGAATCCATATCAAATAATTAATTAAATAACAAAAACGAACTAATTATATAGTTCGCTTTTAAGTGTTTCAATATTTTCATTCATTAAATCAAAATAATTTTGATTTGCATTTCTTTGTGCCTCTGTAATATTAGATAGAGTATGCCATGATAATGTTTTTACTCCAGTACTATTAATAACATCCTTAACAGTCTTGTTTAAATCAACATTTTCTTTAATAAAAATATAATCAACAGTTCCATTATTAATTAAATGTTTAACATCAGAAATAGTTTTGTTAGTAACTGAATCACTATCTAAAGAATAAACAGTAAGACCATATTTTTCTAGATATTTAAACAAATCATCAGAAGCCACAATTATTTTATTTTCAGAGTTTACAATAGTTTGTTTTATTTTAGCATCTAAATTAGAAGCCTCAATTTTAAGTTCTTCATAATTATTATTAATATCATTATTTAAATAATAATTATTAATATATTCTTCAAATCCAGTTTTAACATTTTGAGCCATCATAAGTAAGTTAGATGGATCTAGCCATAACTCTTCAATGCCATTTATATATTCCATAGATAAAGTAGTATCTATAATTTTCAAATTTTTATTGTTTTCACGCATTTTAGTAACATATTCTTTCTCATTACTAAGACCATTAAATATATATAAATCACTATCACTATAATCTCTAATTTGTTTGTTTGTTAATTTGTAATCTTTAATTTCAATACCATCAGGATATATACTATGAACATTACTGTGCTGACCATATAATCTTTTAGTAATAAACTCAATAGGGTAGTTAGTAGTATAAATATCAATATCTTCCATAGAATCTCTTTTAATATCACATCCACTAACACTGCCTAAAATAACTAAAACCCCAAATAAACTAATAATCTTTTTAAACATTTTTATCCTCCTTAATAACTGGGTCATAACCATGAGTCCCCCAAGGGTTACATTTTAAAATCCTTTTAATAGACATCAAACTTCCTTTAAAACTTCCATAATAATCAATTGCCTCGATAGCATAATTAGAACAAGTAGGTATATGCCTGCAAGCACTATGCCAAGGACCAGGAATAGCCTGATATATTTTAATTAAACGAATTAATATTCTCTTCATATTAACACCATATCCATTATACAAAAAATACAATTAAAAGTAAAATTAATTTATATAAAATATAAAACAATTTTTATTAATTTATGAAAGTACACAAAACTAAATACAGAAAAAAATCTGTATTTTTTTTAAAAACAACTTGACAAATTGTTATGTTATTAATATAATGTTAATAACAACTGAAGAAGTGCATAAAATATTAATATAACACGAATTATTTTTTTAATCCATGTTATTAACAAAATATTAAAAAGAAAGAAGCGAGAAAACATGAACAAAGACTTAAAAGAAATTGAAGACTATTTACTAGTAATAGATATGGTAAATGGTTTCGTAAAAGAAGGTCCATTAGCCGACCCTTATATAAGTAGACTAATTCCATTACAAAAAAAATTAATAGAATATTATATGAGAGCCTCAAAAAGAGAAGTGGCCTTCGTTAAAGAAAGTCATAATGAACAATCAAGAGAATTTAAGGATTTTCCGCCTCATTGTATAAATGGAACCCAAGAAGCAATGTTAGTAGATGAACTAATTAGATATGAAAACAAGGCAAGACAGTACCTTAAAAACTCAACCAGCGTGATATTCGCCCCAAATTTTCTAGATGATTTAGAAAAACTAAAAAGCTTAAAAAGATTAATAATTACAGGTTGCTGCACAGATATATGTGTATTAAATGCTGCCATACCACTTATTAATTATTTTAATCAAAAAGATAAAGATGTAGAAGTAGTAGTCCCACAAGATTTAGTAGATACCTATCATATACCACACGTCCACGAAAGAGAAGAATATAACAATATGGCTTTTACTTTAATGAAACAAGCAGGTGTTAATACAGAAATGCCAAAGGATATTCAAAAAGTATTAACACGTTAATTTTTAAAAAATGTTATTAATAAAACATTAAAAAGAAAGAAGATGATATTTATGAATCAAACAATGATGACTGATTTATACGAACTTACAATGGCTCAAACCTATTTTGAAAATAATGGAGAAAACAAAATATCTTATTTTGATAGTTTCTTTAGAAACATTCCATTTGAAGGTGGATATGCCATTATGGGTGGATGCACAGAAATAATTGAGTACATAAAAAACTTACATTTTTCAAAAGAAGATATTAACTATTTAGAAAGTACAAATTTATTTACCAAAGAGTTTTTAAACTATTTAGAAAACTTTAAATTCACAGGCGATATTTATATGATTCCAGATGGGACCCCAGTATTCGCAAACGAACCAGTTTTAACCGTAAAATCAAATATGATAGAAGCCCAAATAATTGAAACAGCCTTACTTTCATTTTTAAATGCTGAAATAAAATTCACAACCGCTGCCAAAAGAATGACCGATGTAAAACCAGAAATTCCAATTATGGAATTTGGAGCCAGAAGAGCAGACGGAATAGAGGCCGCTGTTCTTGCCAGTAAATGTGCAGTTATAGGCGGATGCATAGGAACTTCAAATGTTTTAGCCGGACAAAAATATAACTTAAAAATAATGGGAACAATGGCCCATAGCCTCGTTACCGAAGCCGAAAATGAATATGAAGCCTTTCTAAAATATGCCAAAGCATATCCAGAAAACACAGTATTTCTAGTAGATACATACGACACTTTAAGAAGCGGCATTCCAAATGCCATAAAAGTTGCCAAAGAATATCTAACTCCAAATGGTTATCCATTTAAAGGAATAAGAATTGATAGTGGAGACCTTGCATACTTATCAAAAGAAGCTAGAAAAATGTTAGATGAAGCCGGATATAAAGATACAAAAATTTGTGTATCAAATGGAATAGATCCACATACACTTCAAAGTTTATTAATGCAAGGTGCCCCAATTGATAGTATTGGTGCTGGTGATAATATAGCCGCGCCAAAAGAAAGAGTAGGTTGTGTATATAAGTTAGTCGCCATAGAAGAAAATGGTAAAATTATGCCTAAAATCAAAATAAGCGATGACGCCATAAAAACAATCAATCCAGGTTATAAAAAAGTATATAGATTTTATAGTAATGAAACAGGTTATGCCCTAGGTGATGTAATTGCAAACCATGACGAAGAAATAAATGAAGACAGTTATACCCTAATAGATCCATTAAATGAATTAAACCAAACTACAATAACAAATTATAATGTAAGACAACTGCAAACACCAATTTTTATAAATGGTAAACAAGTATACACTGACCCAGAAGTAACAGAAAAAAGAGAATATTGTAATAAAGAAATGGAAACCCTTTATCCAGAAATAAGAAGATTAGATAAACCACATAAATACTATGTTGACCTATCGCCTAAAGTACTTACAAGAAAGAAACAAATGATAAAAACAGCAAAAAAATTAAAAGGCGGGGAATATGAAACTGCAAACTAAACAAACTATAGATAGAATAATAAATGAATTTAAAACAAAAACTAAAGAAGAAATATCTTCACCAAAACACCCTTTTATAAAAATAAAAACATTTAATGTAACCTTAAATAATGGTTTAAAAATTACAAGAGAGCAAATCTTAAGAGGTAATTCAAATGGTAGTGTAGTTACAGCCTGTCCCATCACTAATCAAGGAAAAATCCTATTAGTGGCTCAGCCTAGAGTTTTTACTCCCTTAACTGTAGGATTTGAACTACCAGCCGGTTACATAGAACCAGAAGAAAATCCTTACCTAGCCATTACAAGAGAATTATTAGAAGAAACAGGCTATAGTTATAAACAATTAGAATATATTCTAAAATACCAGCAAGATCCAGGCTGTTCATCAGCTATAAACCATTGCTTCATAGCCGAAGGATGCCATAAAATGCAAAAACAAAATCTAGATGAAAGTGAACATATAGAATATTTTGAAGCAACATTAGATGATACTAAGGAAATGTTAGACCAAGGACTAATTGTTGGCTCTAGTTCAATAATTACCTTACAAAAGGTATATGAAAGAAGGAAAAAATATGGAATTTAATTCAAAAATAGAAACCGAAAAAATAATCTCATTTATAAAAAACTATTATAAAGAACATAACTTAAAAGGCATAGTTATAGGTATAAGTGGGGGAAAAGATAGTGCTGTTGCAAGCGCACTTTTCACCAAAGCCTTAGGTAAAGAAAATGTGATAGGAATTACAATGCCATGTCATTCAAAAGAAAAAGATAAAAGTGATGCCGAAATAATAAGCAAACACTTTGGATTTAAACTATATAATTTTGATTTAACAAACACATATGATACCTTCAAAGAAAATTTCAAAGATTTAAATGAAAGCAAGACAAAAAACAGTGATATAAATTTAAAACCTAGACTTAGAATGGCCACATTATATTATTTTGCCGCTTTACTTACAGAAATAAAAAAGGCCCCATATTTAGTTGCTGGAACAGGAAATAAGTGTGAAATATATGTTGGATACTTTACCAAAGGCGGAGATGGTATGAGTGATATTAATGTACTTTCAAATTATACAGTTTCTGAGGTAATAAAAATAGGTGAGCACCTAAATGTTCCGAAAAAAGTATTATATAAAACCCCAAGTGATGGTCTTAGTAAACAAACAGATGAAGAAAAATTAGGTGTCACATATAAAGAAATTGAAGACTATTTAAATGGTCATAAAATAACTCAAAACTCAAAACAAATAATTGAAAAACTGCATAAGAAAAATAAACATAAAAAAGGAATTGTTAATATAGAAAGAATATGAAAATAGGTATTTATGGTGGTGCATTTAATCCCCCACATTTAAGTCATATAAAAATAGTAAAAGAACTTTTAAACAAAAAATATTTAGATAAAATAATAATCGTCCCAGTAGGTAATTATTATCAAAAAGACGAACTTATAAATTTCAAAGATAGATATAACATGTTAAAACTAATATTTAAAGATAAAAACATAATTATATCTGATTTCGAAAATCAAAATAAAATAATTTATACCTACCAAACATTAGATTATTTTCAAAATAAATATAAAGATGATCAAATATATTTTATAACAGGCGCTGATAATATAAAACAAATAACCTCATGGAAAAAATATGAATATATCTTAGACAATTACAAAATATTAGGTATTCCAAGAAATAAAAAAACACCTAAAAAAGATAATATAATTTATGCCAATATTACTGTAAAACCAATATCATCTACAGAGATTAGAAAAACAGAAAAAGATAAATTATCCAAGTACCTAGACAAAAAAATAATAAACTATATTCAAAAAAAACATCTATATAATAAATAATATTGTAACATTAACCTTGATTTGATATAATCAAAATATAAATAAGAGGTGATTTCATGTATAAAAATGAAGCAGAATTTTTAAAAGATTATGATCCAACTAAATTTGATAGACTATCACTTACTACAGACATTCTATTATTTAGTGTATCAAAAGAAGAAGAAGCAAATTATCGTAAATTAAGTAAAAAATACTTCAGTGTTTTACTAGTAAAAAGAGATACATACCCATTCAAAGATAAATGGACTCTTCCAGGCGGATTTATGAGTATAGATGAGGATATTGAAGAAGCCCCAAAAAGAATACTTGCAAAGGAAACCAATTTACATGATATATATATGGAACAACTTTATACTTTTGGAAGTGTAAATAGAGACCCAAGAATGCGTATAGTATCAACTGCTTACATGGCTTTAGTTGATAAAAATATGTTAACAGATAAACTCGCACCAAATGCATCATGGTTTAATATAACTGTACTAGAAGACGAAAAGAAACTAAATGTAACATTAGATAATCCTAATAATGTGCATATTACGCTAGAATATAAAAAAGTAAAAATAGATGGTAAAGAAAAATTAGAAGTTATAAAAAACGAAGATCTAGCCTTTGATCATGCCTTAGTAATTGCTACAGGAATAGAAAGACTAAAAAATAAAATAGAATATACTGATATTGTATTTAACATGATGCCTAAATACTTTACATTAGGCGAATTACAACAAGTATACGAAGTTATTTTAAATAAAAAACTATTAGACCCAGCCTTTAGACGTATTATTAGTAATAAAGTAGAAAAAACAGATAAAGTAAAAACTGGTGGAGGACATAGACCATCCGCACTATTCAAATATAAACATGAGAACAATAAATAAAATAACAATAATTACTAATGATGATAAAACGTCAATAAATACAAAAAATAAATTAGAAAAATTATTAAAAAATAATAACTTTGAAATAACCGAAAACAAATGCGATTTAGCCATTGCTATCGGTGGAGATGGAACATTTATCAGTACAGTTCACCAACTTAACTTTGACAAAAATATATATTATGTAGGAATAAACACAGGAACATTAGGGTTTCTTCAGGATATAAATCCTGAAAAATTGGAAGACTTTGTAGATAATCTAAACAATAATAAATTTAAAACAGAAAAGATTGCTTTACAGCAAACAGAAATTACAGCCAACAATAAACATTATAATTGTTATTCATTAAATGAAATAGTTATAAGAGATAGTAAATTTAAAACTACACATTTAATCGTAAAAGTAAACGATAAATTATTAGAAGAATTTGCAGGTGATGGATTATTAGTTTCAACATCATTAGGTTCAACTGCATATAACGCATCACTAGAAGGCGCAATGGTTGCTTTTGATATTAACTGTGTTCAAATATCACCAATCGCACCATTAGTAAATAGGGTATATAAAAGTTTAAAACAATCAATTATTCTTCCAGAAAAAAACATCATAACAATTGAACCTAGATATGAAAAAAATAATGACTTATTAGTCATTGTAGATGGGAAACCAGAGTTTTATACAGATGTAACATATGTAAAAACAAAAATAAGTGACAAAAAAATAACATGTCTTAGAATGAATGAATTTGATTATATTGATAAAATTAGAGAAAAATTTTTAAAATAAAAGTAAGCCTCAAAACTTACTTTTTTAATGTCTTAACTTTAGAATAGCCCTTATCTAAAAGATCATTAAAATTATCAGGTAATTTCCTAACTGCTGCTTCTTTCAAATCAGTAGGTACCCCATATATCGCCTCGGCCATACTACCTGCAATACAAGCAATAGTATCAGTGTCACCACCAAAGGAAACCGCATTTCTAATAACTTCCTCAAAACTATTAGAAGCAAATAGAGCAAAAATTGCTAATTTAACGGAATATTCACAAGAGCAATTAAAAGAGTTTTGATGTATAAGTTTATATAATTCTAAATATAGTGAATGTCCATAATTTGCTTGAACAAATACTTTAATCTCATTAATGCTATAGCCCAGTCTGGCCATATAAATAACCATTGCCACTTCTTCAGCCCCAATTATAGCCTCAAAAGTATTATGGGAAGGAGTAGTAGCCAGTCTAACTTGTTGTCTAATCATTTCCTCATCATCAAATAAATAACCAATTGGAGATATTCTCATCGCCGCACCATTGCCATAACTGTCACCATCTTTTAATCCCATGCACCACTTAATAAAATTAGGAGAAAACATATTTTTAAAATAAGGTTTATCAGTAGGAATAAAATCTTTATATTCAAGTCCATACTTTTTTAAACTTTCAAAGTAAGAAGTATCCTCTAAAATAGATTCTAAAATAGCCATAGTTAAAATAGTATCATCACTATAAAAAGAATCAGCATCAATAATATTTTCTTTAGTTAAAATTTCTTTTCGCCTTCCGATATTACGAATCCCCAGTCTTGAATCAAGCATTTCATCATATTCATAAATAGAACCTGCTAAATCACCAATAATTGCTCCATACATTAAACATCACCCTCTATATTAATTGTATCAAATTAAAATAAGAAAATCTACGAATGAATAAAAAATTAAAGAAAAAAAGAAGGAATTAGATAGGCAGGCACAGTACCATATATAGGAAGGGTAAAAAATACCCTTTAAGAAAGATGGTGATGCAGGCAAAAAAGTATTATAAGAAAAGAATGAAAAGAGGTTTTAGAAAGAAAAAGAAAGGAGAAAAAATGACTAAAACAATAGAATTTATAAAAGCCAGTAACGACAGCATATTTAAAACATTATTTGGAGATGAAAAAAATAAAGACTTACTTGAAAAACTATTAGAAGAGACCTTAAAAAGAAAAGTAAAAGTCCAAGAATTATTAATGCAAGATGTACCAAAAGAGAGCATAGAAGAAAAAGACAAAACCTTAGATGTTTTAGTACTTGCAGAGGGAGAAAAAATAAATATAGAATTAAATATAGGAACTTATGATGGGTTATATAATAGAAATGCCTGTTATATATTTAGCAAATATGTAGGATCGGTAAAACCTGGAGGAAGTTATAAAGAAATGGATAAATTCATACAGATAAATTTAACAAGTGGCTTATCCCAAAAGAAACCATTGATTTCAAGGTATGAATTAATAGATATAAAAACAGAAGAAAGGTTTATAAAAAACTTAGAAATCTATGAATATAACCTAGATAAGATAAAAGAGTTATGTTATAATGAAGGCAAGAAAGATTATAAAATACTTGCGACCCTAATGTGCGATAAAGAAGAACTGCATGAGATCTGTAAGGGAGATAAAGTATTAGAAAAGTTAGAGAGTGAGGTTGTTAGGATGAATGAAGATGACCAAATAAGAGAGAATTTACTTGCAATAGAGAATGCGAAAAGGGTACATGCCACATTAATGCAGAATGCTAAAGAGGAAGGTATTGTTGAAGGAATTGAACAGGGTATAGAACAAGAGAAAATAAACATTGCTAAAAATATGATTAGCAAAAATATGGATAATAAAACAATATTGGAAATTACTGGCTTAACAATAAAAGAGATAGAAAGTTTAAAATAACTTTCTATCTTTTTTTCTATTAGTGGTGAAAAATGTAATATATGGGAATAAAGAACTTGACAAAATGTGGTTTTAATGTTAGTATAACCCCTCGTAAACGAATGTTTATATCGTTAGGGGGAATTTGAAATGAAAAAATTTAAAAGTTGTAAACTATTAATGGTTATGCTTGCAGTTATTACTGTATTTGCAGTTAGTTTAAATACTGTTTCTGCAGCGGTAGCACCTTCTTCAATTAATGTTAAGCGTGCTGAAGTATTATCAGATTTAATAACTAATCATGATCATGGGTTTACTATTTTTACTACTACTGAAGGAAAAGTATTATACTGTATGGACAATTTAAAAACTCGTTTAGATTCAGGAATGAGTGCTAGTTTAATTGGTACTGCTGATGCAGGAGTTCAATATATTTTAGAAAATGGTTATCCAAACAAAAGAATAATGGATAATGGTGAAGCAGATAA
>JAAWSW010000020.1 GCA_022801735.1 Bacilli bacterium
TTTACTTATTTTATTTAGTATAAACAGTAAAATCATTGATAATATGGTTATATGCATTCCTGATATGACAAATAGATGGTTTATACCATTTTCTTGGTAACTTTTCATTATATTTTCATCTATTTCTTTATTGTTTCCTAATATAAATGCGTTTAAATAGTTATGGCTTTTGTACTTTTTTATATAATCTTCTAAATTATTTTTAATTTTATATTGAATTGGTTCTGTGTTATTTATTATTTTTATTTTATCTATTTTTACAATATAGTTTATTTTTTGACTTAATAAATATTTTTGGTAGTTAAATTGGTTAAAAATTGTATTGGGTTCTGGTCTTGTTAGGGTGCCTTTTATTTTTACTTTTATTCCAGTTTTGCATGTAAAGTTTTTATATTTTATTAATACTTTTTCTTTATTTGTTAATGTAAAATTATTATCTGTGCAGTTTGTTATGATTCCTTCTATTTGTTTGGTATTTTCGTTGTATATACTTTGTGGCAATTTGTCATGGTTAATTATAACGTTTATTATTGATATTATGAATACTATTATAATTAATGTTTTAGATGGTGATATTGTCTTTGATTTTTTCATAAAGTGCGGGACCTATGCCTTGGACGTTTTGGATGTCTTCTATTTTTTCAAATTTACCTTGATTATTTCGGTATTCAATGATAGCGTTTGCTTTTGCTTCACCTATTCCTGTTAATGTTTGTAATTCTTCTATAGTTGCGGTGTTGATGGATATTTTTTGATTGTTATTCTCTTGCTTTTTGTCATTTTTATTTAAAGTTTCTAATAATTCTTTGTTTATACATGCATCATTTACTGTAGGGCATGTTATTTCGTTTTCTTTTGGCTTTTCTTTTAGTTTTTTTACTTCGTTTTTGGAATAAATTAATATTACCATTTCGTCTTTTACTTTTTTGCTTAAGTTGATTAATGAGGTGTCAGCATTATTGGTTAATCCTCCTGCTTTTTCTATTATATCCATTACTCTACTATCTTTATTTACTTCATATAATCCTGGATGTACTACTTCCCCTTTGATATCTACTTTTAATAGTTTTATTTCTTCTTTTTGTTTTGGTTCAATTATTGGTTCGATTTCTTCTTCCTCTTTAGTGTTTAATAAGAATAACATATATAAATTTAGTGCGGTTAATATTAGTATTATTATGCTTAAGGTAATTGGTGTTTTATGTTTTTCTATAAATTCTTTTAATATCATTTCTCTCCTTTCTATTACCCCTTCATATGTAATATACTGCATCCGCCTATCAAATTCCTGCATGAAAATGAAAAAAATGTATTTTTATACAAAAAAACAATAATAAAAACTATGATTTTTTTTATTTATCATAGTTTTATTTTTTGGTTTTTCGTTTCTATATTTACTCTTTGTACAATTGCGAGTGCGGCGATGAATGAAAGAACGAAACTTCCTCCGTAACTAAAGAATGGAAGTGGTACTCCTGTTAGTGGTATTAGCCCAAACATTCCGCCTAAATTCACGAATATATGTGCGAATATATATGCGGATATTCCTAGACATATATATCTTCCTCTTAGGGTTGATGCTCTTGATGCAATAAATAGGATACGCCATAAAATGATGATATATCCGATGAAGATAAATATTGTTATTTTTATTCCGTATTCTTCGGCAATAATAGCGAATGCTGAATCAGTGTGGGGTTCTGGAATATATGAGTATTTTTGTTTACTCTTTCCTATTCCAAGACCCATTAATCCGCCATCGTTGATAGCAATGTAACTATTACAAACTTGATATCCTCCTGATTCATATTGACCGCAAGGATCAAGCCATGATGAGAATCTTGATTTTCTGGCTTCGTTTAGGATGTCTCCGCTAACATTACTATAAATGCTTACTCCTAGTAATCCTACTATTAATAATAACCCGCCATATTTAAATTTTTCAATATTAAGTATTGGACCACAGAGAAACATGACACCTATTATGAATAGAATAATTAATAGTGTTCCTAAATCTTTTTGTAAAAATACGATTGCTGGTATTATAAGGCTGATTATAAGTATTGTCCCAATTATATTGAAGTGTTTTATGTTTGTGGTTCTTAGTTTTCTATAGTATTTTTCAAACATGAGCGCAATCATGGCGATTATAACTGGTTTTGAAAATTCACTTGGTTGTAATTTTATAAATTTTAAATCAATCCAGTTGCTAGAACCACTTAATGATTCGGATTTCCAGGCTATTATATTTAAAATGATTAAAATTCCGAATAATAGTGGTACTAAACCTTTATATTTTTTTGTATCGGTTTTTAAAATTATAAGGGCCATTATTATTCCTGCGATTATAAACATTAATTGCCTAAAGAAATAATAGTATATGGATACATCATAGTTAACTACTGCTGCTCTACTTGAGGCAGTTACTATGGTCAGTAAGCCATATATAAAACCCACTATAGTAATTATTAATAGTGGTTTATCTAAATCTTTAATTATTTTCTTAAAAGACTGTCCCATATTTTTTCTCCTATCATATAATATGATAACACATAATGAACTTTTTTTAAATGTGTTGAAAGATAAAAGTGTAAACTTAGGTGTTTTTTATAGTCGTTATGCAATAATATGCGTACACTATATTAGTAGTAGAAAGGAGGCTCTTTATGTATTACTATGGCGGATATCAAGGCTATGGATGTGGTAACCAATGTGGTGGTTGTCAAGGCGGCGGCTATGGTTATGGTGCTGGATACGGTGCTGCTATTGTCCTAGTTCTATTCATTTTATTAGTAATTATTATAGGTGCTCGCGCTTTTAATGGTAATAATAATTTCTAAGAAAAAAATCAGGTGTTTTTCCTGATTTTTTGTTTAGATTATTTTAGTTGCTTTTAAGGCTTTTTTACTTTTTTGAATAGGACGCACACTACTTGTTTCTTCTTTTTGTATAGTATTTTCAGTTGTAAGGATTGGCGGTAGATTATTGGCTTTAAGCATTCTATATGCGTGTAATCTTAGATAAGGTGGTAAAGAACTGTTGTATAATACATTTCCTTCTATTTCTATATTTTCTTTTAATTGTTTTAGGTATTCTAATTCTCCTTCTGTTGTCATAAGAACCTCCTTTAAAAGTATTATATACTTTTTTCTTTTAAAAGAAAAGACTTTTCTATCCGAAAAATCTTTTGATTTCTATTTCTGCATTTTCTACTGAATCTGAACCATGAACAATGTTTTCGTTTTTATTATGAGCAAAATCTCCTCTTATTGTTCCTGATGCTGCTTCTAATCCATCAGTAGGTCCCATAATGTTACGCATTCCTGTAACAACGTTTTGTCCTTCAACAATCATACCAACTACTGGTCCTGATGTCATATATGTAACGATTTCTGGGAAGAATGGTTTATCTGCTAAATGAGCGTAATGTTCTTTTAAAATTGCTTCATCTAAGTTCATCATTTTCATATCAGTGATTTTATAACCTTTATTTTCTATTCTTGAAATTACTTCACCAATTAATCCTCTTTCATAAGCGTCTGGTTTAGTCATTATATAAGTTCTTTCCATATTTCTTTCTCCTATCTAATAAAGTTTATCATAAATAGCATTGCTAAACTATATGCGTATTTTACTCTGAATTTAACTTTTAGCGATAATTCGTTTATTGCAACTATTTTGTCAACTGTACTTACAATCCAACTTTCAGCATATTTAGGTACTGAAATATTGATTGGGAACATATGACTACGGATCATGTCTTCTTCTTTTTTACTTAATTCAAAATGTGATTTAGCGGTATCTAGAGCGTGTTTTGGATGAACAAAAGTTGAAATAAATCTATCTGTTTTTGTTCTATCCTCTGGACTCATAAAGAAGTCATGTAATAGACCGCCTCTAGCGGTCCCTTTATAATCTAAACGCATAAATTTTGCTACTTTATATGAATAATAAGCAACTCTCACGGAATGGTCATATCTATTAACTCCATGATGTTCAATTTTTTTGATTTTTTTGAATTCTTTGTTATCTAAAATGTGTTCAACAATTCTTATAAACTCTAAGTCTTGTTTTTCATTATTCATTGTATAACTCACCTCAAGTACTTTGTCATTATATCATAAAAGTATATAAATATCAAATTCTATTCATTTGTTGTATTTTCTTCTTCTTCCCCTTCAATTGTAAGGGTTTCTCCATCTGGTTGAATTTGTATCCAAGTATTTCCATCGTTAACTTTTATTTCTTTTCCATTTTTATAACGGTAAATTGTTTGTCCTTTACGACTTTCTTTTTCCCATGTTATTGGTACGGCATAACCATTAGTAATGAAGTATCCTTCGCCTGAACCGATATTTTCTAATTTTTGTCTACCATATGAATCATATGAATGATTTTTTATTGGAATAATAATTATATTTTTAGCGGTATATTGGTCGCCAGTTATTGCATCGACATGAGCAGTACCTGACATACTTCTTTTATATACTTTGTTTTCTTCGTCATATTCATATGTTGTGTCTGTATAATATGAATATTTTATGTAGATTTTATCTGCTTTTTTAGCGTCTTCTTTTTTGTTTATATTTATTTCATCTACACTATAGTTTAGTAATAAATCTTTATTTGTGTCACGCATATAGCCGTTATCTTTGGCATAATCTTTAATTTTTTCCATACTTGTGAAAGCAGTGTGTTCACTTGCTTTTTTTAAACTTGTATCTCTCCAAAAAACACTTGATGCAGTTAAACCGTTAATATTATCTACACCTAAGGTATTTATATCTTTTTTAGCGTCATCACTCCAACCATAATGCACATAGATTGCATCATTTTCTAATGCGTAATCTAAGTAATATGGTCTAGCACTACGAACTGACCCTATTTTAGCAGTGTCTTTATCTTTGAATATGGCCATAATTCTTGTGATACCACCTTCAGCAATTATTTCGTAGTTAATGTACGAATCTTGAAGTCCAGCATGTGGCCATGCTTTATGATTGTTATTTATCATGACAGCTATTGGTCTTGATTTTGAATCTTGGTCAACTATTTTTAATTTTTTTACTATTTTCTTTTCTATTTGCTGTTTTACTTCTTTGTGATTAAGTAGATAATATGCTCCCCCACCTATTAATAATATTAGGATTAATAATACAAAACCTAATTTCTTTTTGTTTTTCTTTCTTTTATGTTTTGCCATTTTATACACTTCCTTCTAAAATAATTATATCAAATTTAAATATATATAATCTATAATTTGGTCTACAAATTTTTCTCACATTGTAAATATATGTCTAGTTTTGTTTATTTAGTCGCAATCCATGCGTTTGGTATGGCTCTTGTTGAATTTTGTCCGCTTCCGTTTACTGGTTTATTTATTAATTCGTTGTTTATTACCAATCCGCTTGAAGTACCTCCATCTAAATTTGCCGCGTTATAAGCACCATAATTTAATAGGATTTCGGTTAAATCAACCATGTCTGCTCCGCTTATGCCATGAGCATAATCTCGTCCGTCCATTACGAGGAATAAAACTATTCCATCTTGTCTTTGACCGATTGCGCTTCTTGGAGCGGTTCCCCAACCACCATTTCCTTTGACAAATGATGGTTTTCCGTTGATGATAAGGAATGGTCCGAAATCTACAGCGTCTCTAATTCCTGCTTTGATAGCAGCATCAGCGGTCATTCTACTCAATATTAATTTGTTTTCTTTGTTAAAGCCGATAAGTCCTCCGCCTACTCCTGAACGGGGTTTATTACTGACTAGTTTTCCATCTTTTATAACGATTCCATGAGGTGTGGCCCCATTACTATTATAATTTGGATCGACAAAACCGCTTGCGTTCATTGCTACTGCGGCATTATTGTTTTTAGCCATTGTGGTTAGCATTTGTCCTTTGGTTCCCATATAAGCAGATGTTGCTACTTTTACTTTACTTGGATCATATATGGCTACTAGATAACCTCTAAGGCCTTCTCCTGTTATATCGATTTTTTTATATAAATCATTACCTTTATCTTTTGTTAATATTTCTTTTTCGTATTTGTTTAGAAACATTGAAGAACTTTTATAACTATTGAATATGATTTGGGTACTATCTGTATCTTCAGTACTTTCTAAAACGTAGTTTTTCTTTAATACGGCATCTATTGTTTCGTCATCATAGAACATGGTTGCTAAATATTGGTGGCTCATTGTTGTCATTGCGGTTGTTATTAGCCATTCTCTGAAGTTTTTCCATGGACCATATAGTAAGAAGGCAAATGAACCTATTAATACTACTATAATACTTATTATAGTGATGATTATTTTTGTTTGTTTTTTCATTTTCTTTTTTTCTTTTGGTATTTCTTCTATTTGGTTATTCATTTTCTTCTTCCTCTTTTCCGAAATATTCTTTGTCCTTGTCATAGTCTATGTAATTTTTATATATTGTTAATTTACCTTTGTTTAATGTTTTTTTGTTATTGGTTTTGGCCCATTCGTTATATTCTTTAACACTTTTGTTATAAGATTTTATGTCTGAAATATAGTAGTTCATAGCGGCTTCGTATGTTGATTTAAAGACTGTGCATTTACTATTTATATTAGGGTCAGCATATTTAAATTGGCAGTTTTCTTTTAATGTTTTACTATTTTTTTCTACGTTTTCTATATTTTTTTGATGGTCTTTAATTAGTTTATTCCAGTTTTCAGTGTTTTTAGAATATTCTTCTAAATAGGTGTTTTCTCTTAAGTTATATATATAATCTCGTCCTTTGGCGAAAGTTAAGACGCTTTCGCTGAATTTTTCGTATTTTTGGATTATTTCCTCCATTTTTTCTTTGGTGATTTCTTTATCTTCTTTGAAACTATTTATAAATGTATATACTCCGAATGCGATTAAAAATAATATTATTGTTATAACTAGTATTTTTATAATAGTTTTCTTTTTCATACAGCATACTCCTTTACTATTCTTTTTTTAGTTTATCAAAATATGAAAAAAAAGTAAATATTTGTCGTATTTACTTTTAAGTGATTCTTTTTAATTTTTTTGAAAGTACTGTTTGTTCAGTTAGGGCTGTGGCGTGTGATTTAAACGTGTGTTTAAAGTAGCCTGCAGTATATAGTTTATTAGCGATTACTAAGTTTTCGGCCATAATTGTGTTTAATAATCCTTCTTCGTCGAAATGGATTGTTATTTTCATTGCGCCTGGAAGTGATGGGTTTTGTGAATATATGACGTCGCTTGCGGTTGGTACTTTGAGTGTACATGTATTATCGTGTGTTTTTATGGAATTGTGGTGTCCATGTCCTTTTAATATTAATTTGCCTGTGGCCCATCTATTTGGAAAACTACAATGGGATGAGCAAGTAGAACGCTTTACTGGATGTAAAATTACTATTTGACCATTTAGAATATTTATTAATCCAGTTCCAAAACCTAGTGAGATGAAGTCTATTCTTTCGGAAGTTATTATATTGGATATATTTATGTTATATCTTTCTAGCGGTGTATAATCATGATTTCCGAATAAAATTATATTTAGAATGTCTTCGTCGAATGGGTGTTTTGAAATTACTGTTTCTATTTGTTTTCTGATTGTTGTTTCGCTTTCGTTGGTACAACATCCATCTATAAGGTCTCCGCAGTTTATGATTATGTTGATTCCTTCTTTTTTTGCGTATTCATAAAGTAAATATAGATTCTCGATATTATCTAATTTATTACCTATGTGCAAATCGGAAAAGGTTAAAAAGGTAAATTCGCGTTTATTTTTTGTTAGATTCATTTGTAGTGAATTTGTGGCTTCGTGATATATTTCATTGAGTGGACTATAGGTTATTAGTCCATTATCTGATACCTGATATTCGAAGCCGTAGCCTTCTCTTTTTAATGTTTCAAGTCTTATTTTTAATTGTTTTGGAGTTATATTTAAGGTTTGTAATATTTCTTTGGTGCTGGCACCGTTTAATATTAATTGTAACAATAGTTGATTTATTTCGGTCATACTTCACCTCTTTTTGCTTATTAGTAATGTTTTTCTCTTATTTATCTAGTTCTTTTAGGTTTTCTAACAATTCTTTAGCAACGTTTTCTGGCAGGATTGTTGTTAATTCTTCTATAGTTTGGTTTTTGATATTGGATAAAGATTTGTATTTTTTGAGTAGTTCTTTTTTTCTTTTGTTTCCGATACCTGGAATGGTATCTAGTATACTTTCATAAGCCCCTTTGCTTCTTATTTGTTTGTGGTAGTTTATTGTAAAGTTGTGCACTTCATCTTGCATTCTTTCTAAATAATGGAAAAGTTCACTTCTTTTTGGAATTTCTATTTCTTCATTTTCGGTTAATAAAGAGGAAGTACTATGTTTATCGTCTTTTTTTAAGCCGACTAATTTTATGTTTAAATTAAATGAGTCTAATATTTCTTTGGCTGCGTGTATTTGTCCTATACCACCATCTACTATGATTAAATCTGGTTTTGGTAGGTTGTCTTTTAAAACCCTAAAATATCTTCGGTATATTACTTCTCTCATTGTTCCGTAATCGTCATTTTTATCGATTGATATTTTGTATTTTCGGTATTCATTTTTGGCTGGTTTACCATCGATGAATACTACCATGCCAGAAACGTTATATGTTCCAAAAAGGTGGGCATTATCGAAAATTTCGATTCGTTCTAATTTATCTAAATTTAAAGTTTGTTTTAAGTCGTCGTTTGCTTTGGTTATTTTGTTTTCGTTTTTTAGTAGTAAGGTTATTTTTTCTTCTAGTTCTCTTTTAGCGTTATCGTTTGCCATTTCTATTAATTTCTTTTTTGTTCCTTTTTCTGGTTTTTTTACTTTGATGTTTAGGTAATCTTCTAGTAATTTTTCGTTTGTTATGTTGGGTACTAATATTTCTTTTGGAAGAAGACTATTTTCGTAAAAATTTGCTATATATCTTGTTAATTCTTCGTTTTCGTTATCGATTAATGGAATTATTGTATGATGGTGCTGTCGAATTTTTGAAGATCTTATGAAGAATACAAATATACTTAAGTAATTACCATCTGAATGATATCCGAATACATCTCTATCTAATTCATCGTTTATTTCTACTTTTTGTTTTGTTAATGTTATATTGATATAATCTAGTAATTCTTTTAGTTCTAAGGCTTTTTCGTATTGCATGTCTTTACTATATTCTTCTATTTCTTCTTTGATTTTATTTGTTACTAAGGTATGATCTCCTTTTAAGAATTTGATTATATCTTTTTCCATTTCTTTTACTTTTGTTTCTTCTATTTTATTTGTACAGTAACCTAGGCACTGGCCTATATGATAATAAAGGCATGGTCTTTTGTTATAGGTTGTACATTTTCTAAGAGGATATATTCTATTTAATAAATTAACGGTTTTTCTGGCAGCAGCTGAATTTGGGAATGGACCAAAAAGTCTTGTTTTATTTTTCTTTTTATGGAGATTTCTTACGACTAATAGTCTAGGGACTTTTTCGTTTGTAAGTTCAATATATGGATATGTTTTGTCGTCTCTTAATAATATATTATATTTGGGGTCGTGTTTTTTTATTAGATTTAATTCTAATATAAGTGATTCGGTTTCGCTTGAAACGACTATATATTCGAAATCTCTTATTTCACTTACTAGTTTTGCGGTTTTTCCAGTGTGAGATGAATGAAAGTATGAGTTTAATCTGTTTTTTAAATCTTTGGCTTTACCAACGTAGATGATTGTTCCTATTTCGTTTTTCATTAAGTAACATCCTGGTAAATGTGGTACTAGGTTTAATTTTTCTTGCAACACTTCCCTCACCTCTCTTTATTTATATTATAAGGGATATCCTTCTTTTTATCAAGGTTTATAATGGCAATTATAGTGGTTATAAGCGTTATTGTTTGTAATATAATTCCGCTATAGGAACTTATATATATGTTGTATATTAACCATGAGATGCTGGTGATTATCATGCCATATCTTAAGTATTTAGGTTTGCCTTGGTTTATTATTAATGTGTATGTTATGGTAGCGAATACTGGCAAAAGTGAATATATTGATTTGAATGTTATTATGCCTATTATTAGATATGCGATTATAAAGGTTACTGTCCATATTTTGTTTGTTTTTATTTTGTAAAATATTAGATTTCTAATCATTGATATTAAACTGGTTAGAAAACCCGATATACCGCCTAAAAGGTAGTAATGTAATGTTTTGAAGAAAAATGATATTGTTTGCATTAATAATATTTGTTTTGTGTTTTTACCAAAGTTGCTTATCATTAAGAATATCATATATAGAAAGCCTAGAAATTGTGCCATTGTATCACCCTATTATATTAGATTAAACATTTGGTTTTTGGTGAATTTGACTTTTTTATTTATCGGCGATATTGGTAAGATAGTGTTATCTTGCTTTTTTTTATTGTATTTAATATAATTGTTCCAGAGGTTGATACTTATGAAATCAATTAAAAATGAAGTTATTAATGAAATTATTATTAATAAGTCTAGGTTTATAACTGTTTTGGTTAATGTTAATTCTAAAGATGAGGTTAATGCTTTTTTAGACAAATATAAGGGTGTTTATAAAGATGCTACTCATTATTGTTTTGCATATGTTATAGGTGGTTATTCTAAGTGTGATGATGATGGTGAACCATCTGGTACGGCTGGAATGCCTATTTTAAATGTTTTACAAAACAATGATTTAACTAATGTGCTTTGTATTGTTATTAGATATTTTGGCGGAATCAAATTAGGGGCTGGCGGTTTAGTTAGAGCGTATAGCAAAAGTGCTAGTGAATGTATTAGCAATACAGAAGTTGTGTCTTTGGTGTCTGGCTTTGATATGATGATTGAATTTGAGTACGAAAATATAAAACAGATTGATTATATTCTTAAGGATATAGATGTTGTTAAAAAGTTTGATGGTAGTATTATTTATTGTTTTAAAATTAGTGAAGAAGATTATTTAAAAGTTGATAACATTTTAAATAATAAAGCGAAGATATTAAAAAAAGAACCTATACTGGTATCTGTATAGGTTTTTATGTGGTTGTATATTCGTTATATGTATAGACATATGGGTCTTCATAGTTCTCTATTTCTATTTCGTTAATTAATGCATACATTATTCCCGCTATAAATGCCATGAAGATAAATATTGCATATCCTCCTGCTGTTAGGCCAATAACAGTTCCGTTTGTCATACCTGTTTCAGTTGCTTCAAATTTAGTTTCATTTATCCAAGTTCTATACATATTTGCCATTGAAATTGTTACATATGGAATAAGCCAAATGTATAGAATTCCTAGGGTCAAAATTCCAAGAATAAACCAACCGATAAAACTAAATATCATCCCATAGTACTCTACTCTATGTCCGTTTACTATTTTATTTGCTTTTTTTAGAGTTTCTAAAAATGGTAATTTTTCTTGATCTTCATCCATAATTAAATATATTAATATATCTAACACTGGATAAAAATATATTAATAAAACTGGAATAGCGATTATTGATGACATAATAACAATAATATTAATAAAAGGTATAAATAACAATATAGAGTATCCTACTATAACTAAAACAATTAATAAATAGTATAGTAATATATTTTTTATGTTTTTAAATGGTTTTGCAAATACGTTATAAAGTGTTATTTCGTTTCCTCTTGATACTTCTATTGCTGAACCTATAAGTCCAAATCCAACAAAACTAGTTACTATTGTTAGTAATATATCTATGATGGTTGCTAATGTTTTTAAACTAGATATTGTGTAATAAGTTTGAACTATGAATGAAAATACTAAACTTCCGCCTAGAATGAGTAATGTAGCCAATATTAAAGTTTTTTTATTTCTAGATATTGCATCTTTTTTTATTGCCTTTCTTATACCACCACTTTTATGTCTTTCATTTTTCTTTGGTGTAACATTGGTTGTTTGCCCGCAATTATGACAAAATTTAGAGTTTTCTTCTAGTTTTGTCCCACATTTTGTACAAAACATACTATCACCTACCTTCATATTAATAATATCACAGTTCTATTAAAATTACTACAAAACATTATAGAAAAAGAAAGTTATTTTAAACTTTCTATCTCTTGTTTAGTTAGATTGGTATATTTTATTATTGTATTTGTAGGAACCTTATCTTTAACCATGTTCTTAGCAATTGCTATTTTTTCTTGTTTAGAACCTTGTTCAATACCATCTTCTTTGGCATATTTTACATCTATATCATGAACTAATTTATCCATTCTCTCTTTATCGTACAAGCCTATTACTTCTGGGTCATATGACATTTCTTCTATCTTCTTTACCATTTCCACCAACTCCTTATCTCCTTTTGAGATTTTTCTTAGTTTTTCTTTTGACTCTTCCTGCAGTATCATTAGTATTTTCTCAAACTTACTTATTTCTTTTTTATTATAATCTATTTTCCTTACTTTTTCCATATTTATATGATAATTTGTAAATTTTTCATCTAATACGTATTTCCCTTTTTCGTCCATTAGTTTAAATGGTATTATTAATCTATCATCAAATTTATTTATACAATCAAAGTTTATTTGAATTATCTCTTTTGATTCTTCATAATTTTCTGCTGTTAATACACTTGTTCCTGCTAGATTATGGTGATATCCATTATTTCTTATTATTCTTCCATTCTTTTGGATTTCTCTTTGCATCTCTCCATTCATTTCTAGATTTATTACTTTTCCTGTTATCTCTACTATTAAATCAGTTATTTTTCCATGTTCATAGTATTTTTCTTTGGCTAGTTCTGTTGGTTTAAAACTTAAACTTGTTAGTACATAATCTTTGGATAGATTAAGTACTTCTCCTATGATATATGCCAGTACTGGTTTACATTCTTCTGACTGAAATATTCCTTTAAATATACAGTCGTTTGTTCCTTTTAGTACTTTCCCCTCTTTTTCTAATTTTTCGATTATTTCTTTTATTTCTTTTTTCATTTTTTCTCCTTTTCTATTATTTTAGGGGTTTTTCTTTTTATTCTTTTCTTATAATACTTTTTTACCTGCATCATCCTTTCTATAAAGGGTATTTCTTACCCTTCTTATATATAGTACTGTGCTGACCTACCTAATTCCTTCTTTTTTCTTTTAATTTACTAATTTTCCCTTTTGGGGTTATTTTTTTATTACAAATTTAGGATTTTTGCATGAAAAAAAGCAGCTTACGCTGCTGGCTAAAAATAGCTATCAAGGAGATTAAATTACCATTTAATACTGCTCGCGTTCAAATCAAACCGAGTTAAGTACTAGTAGTCTGTGGGTAAGATACATACGGTAATATATATGTATCCCATTAACTATCTTGGTCTATTTTTTCTTTTTTATGTATTTCTTTTGGGTCTGTATTATAATCTGTTGAGTTTATGGCAATTCCCATAACTAATATATATGATAGATAATATACCCAAATCATCATAACCATAATTGTTGATATACCACCATAAAACATTTTATAGTTATCAAAATTAGATGTATATATTGAGTAAATTGCAGTTCCTATCACCCAAAATACGGTTGTGAACAATGCACCTTTGTTCATATATTTACTTGGTATTGTATCATCTGGTGCGATTGAATAAAATAGTTTAATTGCCCAAAATATACCGATAAAGGCAACTGGCCATTTTAATAATACGAATATTGTATATAATTTATCACTAACATTTTCAAATATTTCTAAGTTAATAATTTCTTTTATAATTATATTTCCATAGGCTAAAACTAAAACGTTAAAGATGAATAGTCCCATTAATAATATTATCATGAAAAAGGCTTTTATGCGTCTTTTTAAAAATGGGTCATGTTTAAGTCCAAAAAGTTCATTCGAAGCAACTATTAAGGAATTGGTACCATTTGAAATTAGATAGAAACCAATTATTAAGAAAAAGGCTATGTTTCCAGTAATATGACTATCAGTTATAAATGGTAATAAAATATTTAAAAAGTTTTCTGGAATTATATTATGCATAATTGATAAAAATGCATTTGAAAATAATGATATATTTGACCCTACATAACCAATAAGTGTTAGCATTGGAAATATTGCAAGGACAATAAAAAAGGCTAATTGACCTGGAAGTATCATCATTTCTGGTTTCATAAAAATGTTAAATATCTTTTTAAAAAACTTCTTCATGGTCTAGCCTCTTCCTTATTTAATTTCTTCTTTATTATTTTTCATATCGATTGTTGCTTCATTGATTGCATCGTCTATTGTTTTTATTTCATCTGTAATCATACTATAACCAATTGCAGCACCAAAGTTATGCGATAAGTTTTTAAAGTGTTTATATAATTTTCTTATATAGGTAACAACTGTTTTTTCATCGTGTCCAACCATGAATACTAAGAACTCATTACCATTTGTTCTCATAATTTCACTATTTGGTAATTGGTTATTAATTAATATTCCTGCACCTTCAACGATTACTTTATCTCCTTCTGCATGTCCAAAATTATCGTTAATATAGGCGACATTATTTAGGTCAACAACAAGTATGGCTTGTGGATATGCTTCGCTGCTATCCCATTTACTAATGTTGTCATTTAAGTAATTACGATTTTTTAATGATGTTAGACTATCAATATAACGTAATTTATCAGTTTTTGATAATTTTGAATTATGGTCTTTATGTTTTTTTACAAGTTTACCTGCTATTATACCGGCTAAAACAAGTACAACTGCACTAAATAATGCGATTAATAGTTGAATTAATTTATTGCTACTTGCATATGCAATTAAATCTTTATAACTGTTATTTATAATTTGTTTATCATTAGAGAATGTTAAATAGAAATCGAATAATTCATTAAATATTCTATTTGAACTTATATCTCTAGCAACAAATGTATAATCATCTTCTAAATTAAACGTAAATAAATTTTTATATTTTGCTAAATCATTACGTACATAATGATCATATGTATATGTGTCGATTGCTGCTAAGTCTTTTTTGTTTAAACTTTGAATTAAAGTTTGTGAATTTTTATATGGTTTTGTTTTAACACCATGTTCTTTTAAGTAACTATCTATTTTACTATTTTGAATTGTTTTGATTTCTTTTCCTTGTAATGAATTAACAGAATTTATTGTTAAATCTGTATTTTCATTTGTGATAATAGATATCTTTTCATCATATACAGATACTGTATTGTAAACATCCATTTTATATTTGTTTTTATCATGGTAATCAAATATGATGTCTAAATTATTATTCTCAAAATCTTTAATCATATTCTCTATTGAAGAATATTTTTTATAATTCATTTCAATATTTGTCGCTTTAGCAAAACTATTTAGGAAACTATAGTTAAGTCCTCTAATTCCATCTTTAGTTGTTACATCAAATGGATTATTTAATACAAATCCATAATTATAACGTTTACTACGGAATTTTACTTGTTCTTTTTCATCTATATCTTTTATTTTGAAGTAACTTTCGGCTAAACGTTTATTAAATTCTTCTTCAAAGTTAGAAGTACTCCATTTTTTATAATATTTTTTTAATATTTTATTTAATGTGTTTGTATTACCCAATTTTAAAACATAATTTTCTTTCAATTCTGTTATATTATAGGCAATATTTAATTCTTCTTCAATAATACTATTTAAATTAGCAAGTCGTGGAACTGCCATAGCATCTATTGTATTTTCTTTCATATCATTAATCATCAAACTTACATTTTTATATGGTTTATATGTTACGTCTATACTACCTAATAAATATTTGTTTACTGAGTCTAAATCATTTTCTAAAACTCCAACAATTATATTTTTAATTTCTGAGGTGTTGTGGTATTTAATTTTTGTTTTTGTAACTAATGCATAACTATCTTCATATATAAGAATGTCATTTTTGTTTGTGTTGTTTGTCACAGTTATTTGGTAATCACTTGATGCTTTTTCACCATTTGTATATGATAATTTATTAAAGTCTAAACTTGTATTTTTTTCTAATGATTCTAGAAAATCAAATACTACTCCATCTCCATTATTACTTAATACAGCAATATCACTTGGTATTGATAAATCTATAAGTTTGTTTTTATTGTTTTCTATCCAACTTTTTTCTGTTACTGTTAATGAATTTTTATCTTCTTTAGTAAAGTAATAAAATAATGAACCACCTATTAATAAAATTAAGATTATGGCTGCTATTACACCGATTTTTTTATTCACTTTTTCCACCTACATTTCCCCATACAATTTCATCTGATGTTTTATGTTTATAACCAGCAATTGGGTAGATGTTAGAGTCTTCTTTTGTATCTAAGAAAATTTGAACATCATAATATTTTAAGTTTTTCTTACTAATCCCCTTAATTACTAATTCTGCATATCCTTTAGCATCTTCTAATTTTGTATTACTATCTATAGTGATTGTAAAGTTTAAAATTCTACCTTCATTATGATAGGTAACTTTACTAACACCTTCTTTACTTGTAATACTATCTTTGATGTCATTTACTACGTTATTTGTAATTTTATGGTTTTCGATTCCATCTAATCTATGGCCATAGTTATTGCCTCCAAATGATGGAATTATGAAAAATATTGTAAAAAATGCAGTTAATAAAACAAATAAAGCAATTACTGCAATAATACATCCTTTTTTATGTTCGTTTATAAATTTTTTCATTTCTTTCATTTTATCACCTCATGTATTTTTTAACATTATACTATATCTATATTTTATTTTCAAATGTAGTTTTAATTTTCTACATATTCATAGACATATTGATTTTTAGATTTTTCGTATGTTATTTTTATTTTACCTTCTAAATATTTTTTTGTGTTTCTTGGATCTACTACTAAAGATGTAGTTTGATCTCCTGTTTCATCATATTCTAAATATCCACCTTCAATGATTTTATCTTTATATGTACATCCTTTTGTTAGACATTCAAGTGGTACTTGATTATATTCTTTATCCACAGGATTTGGCAAGAGTTCTGTATTTTCATATGAACATTCTTTTGCGGCTTTAATTATCGCGTTTTTTTGTTGTTCAAATGATTTTTCTTTTGAGTTTTTAATAACTGAGTTTACAGCCGGAAAAACAATTAGAGCAATTAAAGATAAGATTACAATAACTGCGATTAATTCAATAAGTGTAAACGCGTTTTTTTTCATTTCTTCACCCCTATACTATCTATAATGATTATAAATTATTTAGAGTGTAAAGTCAATGAAAAGACATTTTTTTGAAATATAAAACAGTACTTTTTGGGTACTGTTTATTTTATTTTCATTTTATTTGTTAAGTTTTCACATATTGCACTATATAGATTGAACATCATTACGGCTATCATTAGTAATATAGCGGCTAAAATTACTAGATGTGGTGTTAATATTGTTAATGAGAATAAATCTCTTAAAAGTATTAAGGCGGCTATAAAGATTGTGATTAATGATATGAATAATATTCTTCTCATATGGTTAAATGGAATGCTTATTCTATAAAGTAGCATAAATCCTGTAAATCCAGTTAAAATAACTGACAGTGTGGAAACTTCAACATCTGATAACCTGATTATTTCTGGAAGGATTGTAATTATTATAATATTAGTAACGATAGTTAATGCAGTTGGCAGTGACTTACGTAAAACGTTAATTATTATTCGGCCATTTATTCTTTCATTGTTAGGTTCTAAAGCTAAAATAAATGATGGAATACCGATAGTAACAACACTTGTTAATGTTAGTTGAATTGGTATAAATGGATATGCTCTATCTAGAAATAAAAATATTAAGGCTAGTAAAGTAGCATATGTTGTTTTACATAGGAATAATGATGATGACCTTTGAATGTTATTAATACTTCTTCTTCCTTCACCTACTACTTTTGGCATTGATGAAAAATTAGAATCTAATAAAACTAATTGTGATACATTTCTTGCAGCATCACTACCACTATTCATGGCCACACTACAGTCGGCTTCTTTTAGGGCAAGTACGTCGTTAACACCATCTCCTGTCATGGCTACTGTATGACCCCCCCTTTTTAATTCTAAAATTAATTGTTTCTTTTCATTTGGTTTTACTCTACCAAAAACGTTATATTCTTTGGCTAATTTATCTATTGATATATTGGTACTACTCATATCAACGTATTTTATGTTTTCTAACCCAACTTTTTTGGCTACTCCTGCAACGGTTTTTGGATTATCACCTGAAATTAATTTTATATCAACGCCTTGTTCTTTGAAATAATCTAATGTCATTTTTGCTTCTGGTCTTATTTTATCATTTATTAAAATTAAAGCCATTGGGATTATATCAGTTGGTAATTTTTTATTTAATTTGTGTTTTGTTTTTGCAAGTAGAACTACTCTATTATCACTAGTATAGTTATCTAATTCTTTTTTAATTTTGGTTATATCTTTTAGGACTATTTCAGGGGCACCTATAATATAACTTTCTTTATCAAATGATATTCCTGACCATTTTGCTTGTGATGAAAATGGAACTATTTCTATTGGCTTATAGTCATTTGCTCTTGAGTATTTTTTACTTATGGCTTCCATTGTTTGATTATCTGTTTCCATATGATAACTCATAATACCTAAAGCGTCTGTTATATCACTCATTTTTGTTAGTTCTAGTGGAACTATTTTATTTACTTCCATTTCTCCTTTGGTTAGTGTTCCTGTTTTATCTAAACATATGGTATCTACTCTAGCAAGTGTTTCTATACAGTAAAGTTCTTGAACTAAAACATTATATTTTGATAATCTAATTACGCTTATTGCAAGTATTGTACTTGTAAGTAATACTAAACCTTCTGGTATCATTCCAATTAATGCGGCTACTGTATTTACTACTGATTCATTAAATGTATTGTTATCTAGGTTTAACTGATGAATAAATAATAGTATTCCAACTGGGATTATGGCGATTGAAATATATTTTATTATTTTTTTTATGAAATTCATTATTTCTGAATTTACTTTTTTTATATATTTTGCTTCTGCTGATATTTTGGCAGTATAGTTATCTTCTGCTACATGTATTGTTTTGGCATAGCAGTGACCTGAAACTATAAAACTTCCAGATAATAATTCTTCACCTTGCTTTTTTGTTTCTGGTTCTGATTCTCCAGTTATTAATGATTCTTTTACTAAAACTTCACCTTCAATTATTTTACTGTCAGTAACTATTTGATTACCTGGACCTAGTTTGGTTATTTCATCTAGTACTACTTTGTGTATGTCTATTTGTTTTTGTTCTCCGTCTCTTATTACTGTAGTTTTTGGTTCATTTAATAATGATAGTTTGTCCACAGTCAATTTACTTCTTATTTCTTGAATTGTACTGATGAAGGTATTACAGACAACAACGCCTAAAAAAAGTAAATTTTTATATTCACCAATCATAAATATAGCAAGACCTAGGCCTAAGTTAAGAAAATTAAAAAGTGTAAAAAAGTTGGTTGTTATTATTTGACCAATACTTTTGGTTTTTACGTCTGTTTTATAATTAACTAAGCCTTTTTGTTTGCGCTCATCTACTTGTTTACTTGTTAATCCTTTTAATTTATTTTCCATATTTTCCCTTCTCCTAATATTTATTGTATCATATTTTTATTATTTGATGGTAGTGTTTTTTTATTACATTTTTGTAAGGGATTTAGTGAAAATTAAAAACGAACTTGATGGTTCGCTTTTTTGATATTTATATTATAATTTCGTATGTTGCAAATACTCTTTCCTCAAATTTAGAAAGTTTAATAGTTTCACTAAATTTTATAGTTTTATTGGGTTTTATATTTTTGTTTATTTTAATATAAAATTCATCTATTAATTCATTTCTATCATTATTAAGTGTAACTTTCACTTTTTTTATTTTAAATTGTTTTTGGTTATTATTTTTTATATCAGCACCGATAGTTACATTTTTATCTACAGTAATTGTATTTTCATTTCCTAGTTCTAAATTTTTAATTAATATTTGTTTTTCTTCTTTTGATAATGATATTTTATTTGTTTGTTTTTGATTTATTAATGTGTATATCCCAAATATGGTCAGTAATATACTAATAATTATTATATATTTTCTCATTATTTACCCTTTCTAACATCCACTACCTGAGGTGCATGCCCCATTTGAATTAAATGTCCATTTAGCATTATCTGATACTCTTATTAATGTATCATTCCAAATCATCCCGCCATCAGGATAGTCATAGTTTGAACTTGTTTTGTAATTTACTCTATACGCACACCAATCATTTAAGTAATACCAGGTCCCACCTATTTGTTGCCATCCTTTAAGCATTAAGCCGCTACTATTAGTATAATAATAAATATTGGTTTTTAGCATTGGATGATAGGTATATATCCACCCTAGTGTTTTATTTAATCCATTTGAATAATACCAATTACTATAGCCACCAGGTTTCCCAGTTGAGCAATTAAACTTTCCACTTGAATACCAGCCATTTCCTGCAAGTTTACTTAAAGAAAAACTTTTACTATTTCCTGCATTATCAGTAACTGTTAATGTACAACTTATTGTTGCAACTTCTTGAAGATAATGATAATTATTGGCACTACCTTTCCTTGATTTAACAGTTATATTTGTTTTAGTTCCTGTGTTACTAACTGTGGCTACATTTGTATTACTACTTGTACATGATAATGATGACGTTTTTACTCCCGAGTGTCCATCACTTGAACTTGCTGATGCATAAGGCGTAGTTCCCCAAGAAGAACCTGTAACATATACATTGTCATTGTTACTACCTGATGTCCCTAAAGAACCAGTAAATGAAAGAGAACCAGTAGGCACAGTATTATCAAATTTAAACACTGCACTTGTTTTTACTGCAGATGTATTTCCAGCAACATCTGATAAGGTCCCTACTTTTATCCATAGATAATATGATCCTGTTAATGATGAATTTGAAGTGGCTGGAATTGTTACTG
>JAAWSW010000021.1 GCA_022801735.1 Bacilli bacterium
CCCCCCCCCCCCTACTTTGTCAATACTTTGGCGGGTTTTAAACAAAAAAAGATAGAAATTAATCTATCTTAAGTTCTCCTAAAAAATCATCTATAGTCATTATTTGTTCATCTACTTTATCTAAAGAAACATCTATTTCTTGTTCTTTTTCTTCAGTAATGTTGGTTTTTATAAATGAATCTTCTATTTGATTTTTACTTATTGTACTTCCTGTTTGATAACGATCACATATTGGAAGTTCAGTTATTTTTAAATAATTTATTTCATCGGTTACTAAACCTAGTTCTACTTTGTTTTTTATTATAAAACTATTTATGATTTTGTATGGATTTGTTTTCACATCTCTAACTACTTGAACACCTTTTCTGGCTCTTGATGTTATTTCAAATTCTTCTAATTTTATTCTTTTAGCAGTATTTTTATCTGTTATAATAGCCAAATAATGTGAATCAGTAAAACTATGTCCACTTATTACTTCATCTTCTTTTAGATTAATGGCTTTTACTCCACTTCCTCTAAGTCCAGTAACTGGAACTTCTTCTGTCATATATCTTAAACCAAAACCGTTTTTAGTTGTAATGAATATTTCTTTATTTGCAATTTCTGCACTTACAACTTTGTCATCGCCTTTTAATTTCATTAGATTTACTGGTTTTGAATATCTTTGAACTTTGAAGTCTGCTAGATTTGTTTGTTTTACCATACCATTTTTTGTAAATGTTAGGAAATTTATTTTATCATTAAAATCGTTTGTTAAATAAGTATTTACTATTGTTTCATCTGAACTTATTTTTATTATATTGCTTATATGTTTTCCTAAGTCTTTCCATTTTAAATCTGGAAGTTCATGAACTGGTACATATAAGAAATTTCCTAAACTTGTAAATAGGATTAATGTATCCATAGTATTGGCTTCATAAAGACCTAAACAATAGTCTTTATCTTTTAATCCAGTTTCTTCATCAGAGGCTCCATAACTTCTTGTTGATGTACGTTTAACGTATCCTTCTTTTGTAACTACGACTATACAGTCTTCTTTTGGTATAAGGGCGGTATTGTCTATTTTCACTTCAGTTACTTCATCTTTAATTTCTGTTTTTCTTGGAGTTGCGTATTCTTTTTTTATTAATTTTAATTCTGTTTTCATTACATGTTTTAATGCTTCTTCATTTTCTAAGATGTTTGTCCATATAGTGATTCTATTTTTTAACTCTTCAAATTCGGCTTGCAATTCGGTAACATCAGTATTAGTTAATTTATATAATTGTAAGGTTACGATTGCATCTGCTTGAATTTTCGTAAATTCATATTTATCTTGTAAGTTTTGAATAGCGTCTGCTTTGTTTTTTGATGCTCTTATGGTTTTGATTACTTCATCTAAAATTGATAAGGCTTTTATTAAACCTTCAATTATATGCATTCTTGCTTTATCTTTATTTAAATCAAATTCAGTTCTTTTGGTAATTACTTCTCTTTGATGTTTAATATAAGCATCTAGTATTTCTAAAAGTCCTAGTGTTACTGGTCTTCTATTTACAATTGCAACCATATTATAGTTATACGAAACCATCATGTCTGTATTTTTTAATAAGTAGTTTTCTACTAATTCTTCATTAGCACCTTTTTTTAGATCGATGGCTATTTGAAGTCCATTACGGTCTGATTCGTCTCTTACTTCAGCAATACCTTCTACTTTTTTGTCGATTCTGATATCATCTATTTTCTTTACTAGTAAGGCTTTATTTACTTCATATGGTATTTCTGAGATTATTATTTGTCTTTTGTTTTTTGGTCCCTCAATGGTATATTTACATTTAACGTTAACTTTACCTCTACCTTTTGTGAAGGCTTCTCTTATGCCTTTTATTCCTTCGGCTACTCCGCCTGTTGGAAAGTCTGGACCTTTTATAATATCTAATATTGTATCTAAATGACAGTTTGGACTATCTATTCTTTTTATTGTAGCGTCGATTACTTCACCTAAGTTGTGTGGTGGAATGTTTGTAGCATATCCAGCACTTATACCTGTTGCCCCATTTACTAAAAGGTTTGGATATTTTGCTGGTAGTACGGTTGGTTCTAGTAATGTATCATCGTAGTTTAAACTCATTAATACAGTTTCTTTATTAATGTCTTTTAGTAGTTCTCCTGCTACTTTTGATAGTCTGGCTTCGGTGTAACGCATTGCAGCGGCACCATCACCATCCATTGAACCATTATTTCCTTGCATTTCTACATAGCAAAGATTGTTTTTCCACCATTGACTCATTCTGACTAAAGCGTCATATATACTTGAGTCTCCATGTGGGTGGTAGAACCCCATAATATTACCAACGGCTTTGGCTGATTTTTTTGTTGGTTTATCATAGGTATTACCATCTTTATACATTGCATATAATATTCTTCTTTGAACTGGTTTTAATCCATCTCTAACATCTGGAAGGGCTCTATCTTGAATGATTGTTTTGGCATATCTACCAAAACTTTCACCCATGATGTCTTCTAAAGAATAATCATATATCTTTTTTACTATTTCGTTCATTCTATCTACCTACATTTCATAATTGTCTTCTAGTGTGAATTCGACGTTTTCTTCTATCCATTCTTTTCTTGGTTCAACATTATCGCCCATTAATACGCTTACACGTTTTTCGGCAAGTGATGCATCTGTTAAATTTACTTTTATTAAGTTACGTTTTTCTGGATCCATTGTTGTTTCCCAAAGTTGTTCGGCATCCATTTCTCCAAGTCCTTTATATCTTTGTTTTTCTAGTTTTACTTTTGTATTTTTTCTTATTTCCTCTGCTTCTTTATCATCCCATGCATATCCATGTATTTTGTTCCCATTTTTTAAGGCATATAGAGGTGGCATGGCGATATATAAATGTCCATGTTCGATTAATGGTTTCATATATCTATAGAAGAATGTTAATAATAATATTTGAATATGGGCTCCATCATCATCGGCATCGGTCATGATGATTACTTTATCATAGTTACAATCTTTTATGTCAAAGTCACTTCCGATTCCAGCACCTATTGTATGAATCATGGTATTTATTTCGTTATTGGCTAAAACATCGGTAAGACTTGCTTTTTCTGTATTTATTACTTTTCCTCTTAGTGGAAGGATTGCTTGGAATTTTCTATCTCTTCCTTGTTTAGCAGAACCTCCTGCTGAATCTCCTTCGACTAGGAATAGTTCATTTTTACTTGCGTCTTTGCTTTGGGCTGGTGTAAATTTATCACTTATTGATTTTTCTTTTTTGCCTTTACCTTTTCCGTTTCTGGCTTCATCTCTGGCTTTTCTTGCTGCTTCTCTTACTTGTTTTGATTTAACCATTTTTTCTAAGATTTTAGTTGCTGATTCTTTGTTTTCTTCTAAGAAGAATGTTAGTTGTTCTGAAGCAATACTATCTACTACAGTTCTAGCAATAGGTGTTCCTAATTTTCCTTTTGTTTGTCCTTCAAATTGTAATAGTTTTTCTGGAATTTGAAGGGATATAATTGCAGTTAGTCCTTCTCTAGTATCTGGACCTTCTAAATTTTTATCTTTTGGTTTTAGAAAGCCATTATTTCTAGCATATTCATTAAATACTCTAGTAAAAGCAGTTTTTAAACCTACTTCATGAGTTCCTCCATCACCTGTTTTTACGTTGTTTACGAATGATATTATATTATCTGAATATGTATCTGTATATTGAAAGGCTACTTCGACATTGATGCCTTCTTTCATTCCTTCGAAATCTACTACTTTATGTAGTTCTTTTTTATCTTCATTTAAGTATTCAACAAATGAGTTTAATCCTTTTTCATAATGATATATTTCTTGTTTGTCATCGGCTTCATCGATTACTTCTATTGTTAAGTTTTTAAGTAGAAAAGCACTTTCTTGCATTCTTTCACAAATGGTTGTAAATGAAAATTGCGTAGTTGAAAAAATTGTATCGTCTGGCATAAAATGAACCTTAGTACCTGTTCTATTGGTTGTACCTATTTTTTGAAGTGGTACTGCAGTATGTCCTCCGTTTTCAAAACGGATATATTGTTCATATCCATCTCTTTTGATTGTTACTTCCATCCATTTTGATAAAGCGTTTACTACTGAACCACCAACTCCGTGTAATCCTCCTGATACTTTATATCCTGAGGTTTCAAATTTACCACCAGCATGAAGTACTGTATATATTACTTCTGGTGTTGATTTTCCACTAGCATGAGTTCCAGTTGGAACACCTCTTCCTTGGTCTTCTACACTAATACTACCATCAGCATGAATTATAACTTTTATTTTACTTCCATATCCGTTTATTACTTCATCTATTGAATTGTCGACAATTTCCCATACTAAATGATGAAGTCCTCTTTTATCTGTAGACCCAATATACATTCCAGGTCTTTTTCTTACTGCTTCTAATCCTTCTAATATTTTAATTGAGTTTTCATCATACTTTACCATGTTATCACCTTATATCATTCTATCAGAAAATAATATGTAAAGCAAATGAAAATGTCAAAAAACGTTAATATATAAAGAAAAAACCTAATATTAGGTTTTATTATTTTTAAATTTATTTTGAAACTACTATGTATGGATTATTACTTGTTCCTTCTCCTACTAAATTAATATTATCATTTAAGTATATAACTGGATGCACTCCATAACTGAATCGTGCGCCATCGTAATTAAAAGTACCATTGGTATCTATACGCCATACACTGCTATAACTTCCAGAATAAGGAGCAATAGTCCTATATGCCTCATTTGTATATAAATAATTATTATTTCTACATACAGTTTGTTTACCAGCATAAAAATCAGTACACTGAGAATCAAGACTTGCTCTTATATAATCTGTTGCATTGATTAACCCAACTTTACCTCTCCATTTATATGCTTTTTCTTGAGAAATGTCAGTGGCTAAACTTTGTCCACTAGTGGAATTTAATGATCCAACATTCCATAAATGATTATTTACCATATTTTGATTTTGAATATTTAATGTATTATACCAAGTTTCATTTAGATAAGTATTTAAATATGCCTCTGTAGAAGGTAAATTATATGTTGTGCTTTCTCCAACCTGTCGTGGAATACTTGTGATGTTGGTACCACTAGGGTTCAACAATGTTGTGTTACTTCCCCATACATTACATCCATAATATTGTGAAGGAGAACTTGTATAACAGTAATCTGTTGAAGTTCGTGAATACCTTGTTCCACGAGTGGAACTTGATTCTGTGACTCCAGGGATATTTGTAGCATATCCAGGATCATATGTCATTTGTTCTAAGTTACTAGTCTTCCAAATTTTTAAAGTTCCCTCTGTTTCTATAGCGATTATTCTATATATATCCTCACCAAATTGAACATAATTATCCGGATTTGTTCCTCTATAAATATATCTACCCGATTCACTAGAATCTGGATACAAACCATCGCCTGTAGTTGTTATCTTACTTTTTAAATCAGTTATTGTTATTGGTGTTTGAACCATTACATTAAATGTTCCCTCTGTTTCCTTTGTTCCATTTATAACAATAGCTTTTAATAGTCCGCTTTGGGTAAAGGTTATTTTTTGCATAGATGAAGTTACTGTTACTGGCTCATTATCATCCTTTATATATGAACATGTATAAACTCCATTACAACCTTTGGGAAATACTATTGTAACTGTTTTAGGATAGGTTCCCTCCTCAATAAACTTGGGTTCATTTATTGTCATTTGTCCTGATCCTTGGCTAAAATCTAATGATAAAGTAATATTTGAAACCGTTTGATTTGGCTGAACTGTTATATTGGAATTATATTCCACTTTTATAGTTATTGTTTTTTCTTCATCTACATTTAAGGTATCACCCTCGTCTAATCCGTTTTTACTAATAATTATTGCTTCATTATTCGAATCAGTTAAGGTTATTTTATCTAATTTTGCATTTAGGTTTCCTCTATTTTCTATTGTTACATCATACTCAATAGAATCTCCTGGACTTACTAGGTTTGTTTTTAATGTGGCTGTTAATGCTTCCCATTTGGGTTCTTCTTTATTACTTGCACTTCCTACTATGTTTTTACTTACTACATTTGTTATTAATATATTCCAGTTACTTCCTATTGTACTTGTTCCTTTTATGTTTAATATACTACTAAAGGCTGCATATCCTACTGCCATTAATAGTACTACTGCGCATAAACTTCCTATTATTATATTATTTTTCTTTTTTTGTGACATTTTGCACTCCCTCTCTTATTTTTTATAATGCCTATCCAATAGTATTATACTTTCATTATAAAATATATTTAGTTTACAAGAATTATTTTATCCAAAACATTGTGTAGAACCATCACTCATAAGGTCACAATCTTCTGCATCACTGTATAGATATATATCTCCTTCAGGAATTGCAAGTACACTTATATTATCATTTTCACAACGAGTTGCGGTATCTTTTATTTCACATGCATCTGTGCCAAAAAGATTTGTTAATGTTGTTTTTGTTGTTTCATATTCACCTTTGCTTAAGCAATGAAGTCCATTTTTCACAAAACATACTTCAGAGTTAGATACTTTTTCATCTACTATTGTATGTTTAATAAAAACATTGTGACCTAGTGTATTATAGTCATCTGTTATATTATTTAAACTATCTAAAGTATCTCCAATTCTTACTTCATCCATTGAATACCTGTATACTACTTTTTCATTAGTTGGTGGGGTTATTTCACCACCATCTGTATCTTGAACAAAATTTATTGTAACTTTTGTGGTTGCTGTTGTACTTTCTGGCTGGCTTGTTATACTACTATCATATTCTATAGTTACTGTTATAATGGCAGAATCACCAGCATTTAATTTGTCTCCCACTTTTAGACCTGTTACTTCAAATTTTATTGCTGGATTATCTGATGCTGTTACATTAAGATTATCTAATTTTGCATTTAATGTTCCTTCATTTAATACTGTTAAGTTATATACGACTTTATCGCCTGGTTGGTTTAAGGTTGCAGTTAAATTTGCAGTTAAATTACTATCTGCATATGTAACTGTTCCTGAAGGAACTGGTCCTTTTACTGGTCCTTTTATTCCTGTAATTACGCCTATAGTTTCTGATGTTTTTGTACTATCAAAGTGAATATTCCATTCACTTGTTATTTTTGATGTGCCATTTATATTCAGCATACTATTAAATGTTGCATATCCTACTGCCATTAATAATACTACTGCACATAAACTTCCTATTATTATATTGTTCTTTTTCTTTTGGCTCATACTTCCTCTCCTATCATAATTTCATTATAAATGAATTTAGTTTTTTTTACAATAATTATTTATTATTTCAATAAAAAAAGGTTCTAAACAATAATAGAGCCTTTTATTTATAAAACTTTTCAAATAATTTATTTTAATTTATTATATATGGATTATCATTTGTTCCTTCTCCTGATAATTTTATATTTGATATTAAATAAAGTGTTGGATAGATATTATAATTATGATCTACATAAAAATAATCTATACGCCCCAATTCACCTACTGACCACGCAACAGGTGAAGATGAATGTGACTGAGGTGCCATAGTCCAATAATTATCATTTTTAAATAAATAATTGTTATTTTTACATGGAAATCCACTATCTTTATAACTACCACTATACACACTTGTACATTCTGTGTTTGTACTAGCCTTTATATAATCTGTAGCATTTATTAATCCTATATTACCTCGCCATTTATATGCTGCTTCTTGTGCGAGATCTGTAGTTAGAGTCTGCCCACTTTGATAAGCCAACAAACCTACATTCCACAAATGTTTGTTTATTTGACTTTTAGATAATTGTGTTAATGTATTATAATAATCATTATTTAAATAAATTGATATTTGTGATTCTTCTGATGGTAATGATAATGCTGAACCTCCTATTTGCGTAGGCATGGTTGTTATATTTTCTCCTGCACTATTTAACATTGTTTTATTACTACCCCATACATTACACCCACGTACATTATAATTACAATATGCTGCTGTTCTTACATTGGCTTCTTCAAATGCTCTAGCCCCTACACTATTATTTCTTACTATTTTTAATGTTCCATCTGATTCTATGCTTATTATTCTCCATGTTTCATCATTAAATGTTATATAATTAGATGGACTACTACCTCTATAAATATATCTTCCAGTTTCTGTTGGGTCTTCATATAAGCCATCTCCAGTTGTTACTACTTTGGTTATTAAATCATCAGGTGTTATAGGTTCATTTGGTGTTACTGATGTTCCTTCTTTTTGTGAGTAATCAAGTGTTACTGTAAACGTTCCTTCTGTACTTTCTGGTTGTTCTGTTACGCTTGCTAAATACTCTACTTTTACTGTTAATACTGCAGATGAACCTGCATTTAATTCACTTCCCTCTTCTAATCCACTTGAAGTAAATTTTATTGCTGGATTATTTGAATCTGATAATGTTATCTTATCTAATACTGCATTTAAGTTTCCTCTATTTTCTATTGTTATATCATACTCAATAGAATCTCCTGGACTTACTAAATTAGTTTTAAATGTGGCTGTTAATGCTTCCCATGTTGGTTCTTCTTTATTACTCGCACTTCCTACTATGTTTTTACTTGTTACATTTGTTATTAATATATTCCAGTTACTTCCTATAGTACTGGTTCCTTTTATATTTAATACACTTTGAAAGGCTGCATATCCTACTGCCATTAGTAATACTACTGCACATAAACTTCCTATTATTATGTTGTTTTTCTTTCTTTGGGTCATATTCTTCCTCCTCTTGTATTAACTATTCATCTTAAATTTCATTTACACAATATGCATTACTTTCAGCATCAACATAACAATATGATTTAGAACTACTACCTGCACGAACAACACCATTAGAAAGAACATATACCGAATCGTACCCTCCACCAACTAAAGTAAAATCAGAGCTATTATTATGAATGCTTCCACCATTAGCGGTGAACCATGATCCTTGACTTTGTAATAGCGCTTTATTAATTTCATAATAATCAGCGCCACCTCTCATACATTGCTCAGAAGCAGTTATAAAGCATACATACGAAGCGGTTACTTTATTATCTTCTATTTCATGTTTTAAATAATAATTACCTAATTCGCTAGGATTATCAAATATCTCAGCCCCACTAATATCACTTCCATTTTTTAATGCTTTAGTAGAAACAACTCTACTGTACACAATTCCTGTAAATGGTGTAGGTTCTGGTGTTTCTATTTCATCTTTTTGTGAGTAATCAAGTGTTACTGTAAATGTTCCTTCTGTACTTTCTGGTTGACTTGTTATATTGTTATCGTATTCTACTTTTACAGTTAAGGTTGCATTCTCTCCTACGTTTAATTCAGTGCCTTCTTCTAATCCACTTGATGTGAATTTGATGGCTTCATTATTTGAATCAGTTAACGTTATTTTATCTAATTTTGCATTTAAGTTTCCTCTATTTTCTATTGTTATATCATACTCAATACTATCACCTGGGGAAACTAAGTTAGTTTTGAAAATTGCAGTTAAGTCTTCCCATGAAGGCTCTTCTTTATTACTCGCACTTCCTACTATATTTTTACTTACTACATTCGTTATTAGTACTTTCCAATTACTACTAATACTACTTGTTCCTTTTATGTTTAATATACTACTAAAGGCTGCATATCCTACTGCCATTAGTAATACTACTGCACACAAACTCCCTATTATTATATTATTTTTCTTCTTTTGTGTCATATTCTTCCTCCTACTACATTATAAAGATTAGTGTTTGTCATATTTTGTTATATTTCAATTATACTGGTCATATAACCAATAGTCAATGGTCGAATATGTTGGTACAATTATTTATGTAAAGGAAGTTTGCTAATGAATAATTGTTATACAAAATTAAAAATTGAAAATGGTTATTATATTTTTAAGTTAAAGCAACTTTTAGCGGAAAAGAATATTAGCATTAATAAATTAATGCGCGATACTAATACCGATTTTAAAGTTATTAAAAGGCTTTTAACTGGTGATATGGTAAGAATTGATATTTATGTTTTAGCAAGACTTTGTAACTATTTAGATTGTAATTTATCTGATATAATCGAATATGAAAAAGACTCTATTTTAGTTTAGAGTCTTTTTTATGATGTTTTTATCTGTATTTCTGATATTTTCCAAATATCATCTTCTTTAATTAATTTGAAATTTGTTTTGTCACTATCCTTTGTATCTGTACATGTAATACTTGGAATTGTTTGACCTTCACTAGCGCAACTAGAATCATAATTGGTATTTACTACAGTAAAATTCATTTCTTTTTCATTTTTACTTATTAAGTTAAATGTTGCTTCTTTAAAGAAATAGTTATCTATTTTCTCTTTAATTATGTAATATTCATTACCAACATTTCCAACAAACCCTTTTGGATGTAATATATAATTATTTATATAACTATCTGTAAAGTTATCTTTGATTGCTTCTGTGTAATTTTTAATAACTGATATGGCTGAATTTTCAGAGTACGTTTTAAGATTAAACTTATTTAAACTTTCTATTAACTTTTTATCAGTTAATACTAAATCTGTAGTTTCTATTTGATTATATAGTTTATCCATATCTGATTTTGTATTTGTGATAGTTGCAACTGCCATGTAATATTTTTCTTTGGCTATTTTCAAAGCGTCTTTTTCGGTTATTTTTCCTTTTGTTTCTTCTTCTATATTTTCTATTTTTTGAGTTGGTGAGGCAGTAATATATTTATTTACTAAGACATAACCAAAGATGGCTACTACTAATAATACGAATGTTGATAAAATACTTAATGTACTTGGATTTTTATCAAATTTATTTTTCATAATACACCTCTATTCTTCAGTTTCTTCTTTATTTTCCACTTTAACTAAAACTTCTCTTGGTTTTGAACCATTAGGAGGTCCAATTATTCCTCTTTCTTCTAATAAATCTATACATCTTGCGGCTCTATTATAACCTAGTCTGAATCTTCTTTGAAGTAATGATGCACTGGCTTTTCCTCCAGTTACTACGAATTCAACAATTTCATTATAAAGTGGTTCTTCATAGTCATCTTTATTATCTACCATTGTTGTTGCGCCTCTATCTTCATTTGATATTTCTAGGTTAGTATCATAATGGGCTTTTTGTTGTTTTATAACATATTCAGCGACGTCTTTTATTTCATCATCATCAATAAATGTTCCTTGAATTCTTATTGGAATATTTTGCCCTTGTGGTAAGAAGAACATGTCTCCTCTTCCTAGTAGTTTTTCAGCCCCACTCATATCTAAAATTGTTCTTGAGTCGATACTACTTGATACAGCAAATGAAATTCTTGATGGGATATTGGCTTTTACAACACCTGTTATGACATCAGTACTTGGTCTTTGGGTAGCAACTATTAAATGTATACCTGCAGCTCTAGCCATTTGGGTTATTCTCATAATTGAGTCTTCAACTTCTTTGGCTGCTACTAGCATCAAGTCAGCAAGTTCGTCAATAATTACTACAATATATTCCATATGTTTTAATTTATCATCTTCTGATCTTGTTTCATTTTGTTTATCAATATATTTATTATAACCTTTAATATTTTTTGTTCCACTTTGACTAAATGTTTCATATCTATCTTCCATTATTTGTACTATTTTTTGAAGTACTATATTGGCTTTTTTAGCATCTGTTACAACTGGTGTTAGTAGATGTGGAACACCATTGTACATTGAAAGTTCAACTTTTTTAGGGTCTACTAATACTAGTCTAACCTCATCTGGTTTGGCTCTCATTAAAATAGATACTAACATACTATTAATACATACTGATTTACCTGAACCTGTAGAACCTGCAACTAACATATGTGGTGTTTTATCTATTTCACAAAATCTTGGTTTACCCATGATGTCTTTACCTAAAGTTACTAATAATTTATTATCTTTTTTATCTTCTGGAATACTTTCTAATATTTCTCTTACCATAACTGGTGTAGTTACTTTATTAGGAAGTTCAATACCTACTGTTTTTTTGCCTGGAATTGGAGCCTGAATACGTACTTCTTTGGCTCCAAGTTCTAGGGCCATTTCTCTATGAATTCCAGTGATTTTGCTAACTTTAGTTCCTGATTTTATTTCAAGTTCATATTGTGTTACTGAAGGACCTATGTTAGCGGCTACTACTTTTCCTTCTATATTAAAGTCTCTTAATACTTGTTCTATATCTTTAACATTTTGTTTTATTGCCTCTTCGTTGGCTTTGTTATTTACCTTTTTAGGTTTTGCAAGTAATGTAGTTGATGGTAATTTATAACCTTTATTGGTAACGAATTCTTCTCTTTCTGGTTCTGGATCAGGTGCAGGCATACCAGTTAAATCTTCAATTGAAGAGATGATTATTTTTTTATCTTCTGGTTCTACTTCTTCTATATCTTCTTCATCTTCATCGTCTTCGTCTTCAGATATTTTTTTCATTTTTTCTTCTTGTTTTTCTTTATTTCTAGCATCCATATTTTCTTTAGCATTACCCGCTTTTTCTTTAAGCCATTTTACCATATCATATACTGATACTCCTGTAAACATAATAAGTCCACAAATTATAAGTGCAAAGCAAACTACTCTAGTTCCGGCTAAAGTAAGTGAAAGGACAAAAAGAACTGCGAATATTGCGCCTATAATCCCTCCACCTTGAAGATCGACTGCTCCGTTAATGAATCCCATTAAATTATTAATTGTTTCGGTTATAACTTCAAACCCTTCAATACCATGTTTGCTTAGGCTAGCAATATATCCAGTATGTGATAATATTAATATTCCTAGCACTAGTATATATAATCCTATTAATCTTGAAGTTAAGAAGTCTGGTAATTCTCTTTTTACCATCATATATACACCTACTGCACCTACTACAAGTAGTAATGGTGTATACCAAACTCCAACTAAAAATCCAGCAAACCCTCTTATAATATCAGCAACTATACCAAATGGACAACATCCTATTATGGCAATTAGAATTAAGATGATTCCTTTGATTTCTACGCTATATGAGGCACCTTTTTTTTCTGGTGATTTTCTTTTTTTCTTTTTCGCCATGTTTTTTACCCTCCATTATCTATTTCATTATAGCACATTCTTTAATAAATCTAAACTATTTTGAACATTTCTTTACATAGAAAAAATACTAGTTCTCACCTAGTATTTCTTTTTTCTTTTTATCATATTCGGCTTTTGTAATTGCTTTTTCATCATATAGTTTTTTTAGTCTTTCTAATTCATCTAAATATGTTATTTGAATTTGTTTTTCATACTTATTTAAACTACTATAATAAACTAGTCCTAATACACCTGCAATTAATGAAAATATAATGAAGAATATTGACCATCCTAAAATTGTTCCTTTATTTTGTATGATTTCATTATCTTCCATATTTGAATAATTATAAAATGTATAACCACCTATTATCATTGGAATACCCCAAATTATTCCGATGATTGTAAAACAACTAAGTATTCCTAATACTATTCCAATTATTCCAGCGGCTTTTAAAAGGGCTTTATCTGTCATTTTATTACCTCTTTTCTTGAAAGATTTAATCTACCTTTTTTATCATAGCCTAATGATTTTACAAGTATTTCATCACCAACTTTTACTATATCACTTGGTTTTTCTACTCTTTTTGTATCTAATTGTGATACGTGTACTAATCCTTCTGTTCCAGGCCATAATTCTACAAAACATCCGAAGTCTTCAACTTTTACAACTTTTCCTGTATAGATTACATCTGGTTCTACTTCTTTGATAACGTCTTTTATTCTATTAGCAGTTTCTTCGATTACATTTTTATCTGTATGATAAATAATTACTGTACCATCTTCTTCTAAATCAACTTTAACTGCGTTGATATCATTAACGGCTTTAACATTACTTGATTCTAGGATGATTTTGGTAATCATTTCTCCACCTTTTCCAATAACATCTTTAATTTTTTCTGGATTAATTTTAAATGTCATTGTTTTTGGTGCATACTGGCTTACTTCATCCCTTGGCTCTTTGATTGTATCTGTAATTACATCTAGTATTTGCATTCTTGCTTCTTTGGCTTGATAAAGTGCTTCTTTTAGAATTTGTTTTGTTATTCCAGCGATTTTTATATCCATTTGAAGAGCACATATTCCGTCTTTAGTTCCAGCAACTTTAAAGTCCATATCACCTAAGTGGTCTTCTAATCCTTGAATATCTGTTAAAATTGTATATTCATCATCTGCAGTTATTAAACCCATAGCAATTCCAGCCACTGGGGCTTTAATTGGAACTCCTGCAGCCATTAAACTCATACAACCTGCACATATACTTGCTTGTGATGATGATCCATTACTTTCTAATATTTCTGATACTACTCTTATTGTATAAGGGAATTCTTCTTCTGATGGAATAACTTGAAGTAAGGCTTTTTCTCCTAAAGCACCATGCCCTACTTCTCTTCTTCCTGGGGCACCATATCTTCCTGTTTCTCCTACTGAAAATTGTGGGAAGTTATAATGTAACATAAATCTTTTTTCTGATTCTAAATCTAAGCCATCTAGTATTTGGTGTTCACCTAAAGCTCCTAAGGTTGTTACTGATAAACTTTGAGTTTCTCCTCTTGTGAAAAGTGCGGAACCATGAGTTCTTGGCAGAATATCAATATCAGTAGATAGTGGTCTTATTTCTTTCATACCCCTACCATCGGCTCTTGTTTTTTCAATAACAACAATTTTTCTAAATGTTTGATATTTTATATCTTCAAATATTAATACAACTTTTGTTATTAATTCTTTTAATTCCACGTCTTTTAAGTTTTCATTTTCTTTAGTATATTTTTCTACTAAACTATCTTTTATTTCATCAATTTTTCCATATTTTTCTAATTTATCTTTTATTCTTAGGGCTTTATCTAATGGTTCTTTTACTAGGCATGTAACTTCTTCTTTTAGTTCGTTACTGATTTCTAGTTTTTCGTATTCCATTTTTTCTTCACCGATTTCACTGATGATTTTTTCTTCAAATTCTATTAATTCTTTAATTGCTTCATGGCCAAACATTAAGGCTTCTAACATTTCATCTTCACTTACTTGTTTAGCAGATGATTCTACCATGTTAATTGCTTCTTTGGTTCCGGCAACTGTTAAGTCAATGTCTGAAAGTTCTGCTTCTTCATTGGTTGGATTTATTACAAGTTCTCCATTTACTCTTCCGACTTTAACACTAGCAATTGGTCCATTGAATGGAATTTTACTAATTGATACTGCAAGTGATGAAGCAAAAAGTGCGGTCATTTCTGGTGAGTTATTTGGATCAACTGATAAAACTGTATTTACTATTTGAACTTCATTTTTAAAGTCTTCTGGAAATAGTGGTCTCATTGGTCTATCAATCATACGAGCGGCTAATGTAGCATTTTCTGTTGGTCTTCCTTCTCTTTTTATAAATCCTCCTGGAATTTTACCTACTGAATATAATTTTTCTTGATATAAAACCATTAGTGGGAAAAAGTCTGATAGAAGATTAGCAGTTTTTGATACTACAGCAGCAGATAGTACTACAGTATCTCCATATCTTACTAATACTGAACCTGAGGCTTGTTTGGCAAGTTGCCCATGTTCAACGACTAATTTTCTTCCTCTAAAGTCTAATTCGAATGTTTTTTTCATGTTTCCTCCTATTATAATAAAAGACACTCAAAAAGGAGTGCCTACTATTTTTCAATTATTTTCTTAATCCTAAACTTTTGATAAGTTCACGATATCTTGTAACATCTTTTTCTTTTAAGTATTTAAGCATACTTCTTCTGTGACCAACTTTTTTAAGTAGTCCTCTTCTTGAATGGTAATCATGCTTATGTTCTTTTAAGTGTTCAGTTAATTCTTTGATTTCTTCTGTAAGAATTGCGATTTGAACTTCTGCTGAACCAGTATCATTATTACCTCTAGCATACTTTTTAACAATACTTTCTTTTTGTGCTTTTGTTAATGCCATTTTCTTTCCTCCTTTATTTTATATTCGCTTATAACCTAGAATAAAAGATGGAGTTCTTCCAATCCAAGTAATAAGTACATTAATAATATACAATAAATTGGAAAAAAATGCAAGTAAAATTTAATATCTGGCTTTTTTCATTTTCTTTTTTAAAGATTTTCCAAATTCACTTTTTGGATTTTTTTCTGCTATTTTTTTCCAGAACATTGCGAATGATTTTTTATTTCTAAAATCGTATCTTTTTTTATTGTTTCCACTTCCAATAGTAATTATTGGGAAACCGTCAGCATCTAATGTCCAATTTACCCCTCTAAAACTATATTCGATTTCTTTTTCACTTATACCACTATTTCTTTGCCTGTGATATTGTTCTATACGTTCTTTTATTATATATGTTTCTATAAAGGCTACAAAGTCTGGATGATTTTTTTCTTTATCATTAACATATTGGTGTACAACCTCTTCTGGAAATAATTCATCAAATACTTTTGTACTTAAAAGTGCGGTTCTTTTTACTTTTGAATCATATTCGGCATGGATGCCTAATGCTGTAAAACTATCTTTTATTTGGTTTTCATATGTTTCACTGTAATCTTCAGAAACACATAATATTTCATCTTCTTCTCTTTGTGTAAATCCAAACTGCTGCCTTATTGTTATCCATGATGGATGATATTTAATTATAAATGGATCTATGTGCTGTCCATGGTCATTTACAGTCTCTAGGGTTCTTCCTAACTCAACTGCTTGTCTAATATTTTTACTAACCCTAATAATTTTTTCTCCTATTTTTTCAGGGTTTGAATATTTATTACCGTCTATTCTGATATAATCTATTGGCCAGTTTTCATCATCATTAAATTTTATACTTACGCTACTAAATGTAAGTTTCCCTACTTTTTTAGCGAATTCTTTTTTTCTTTGTTCTAAAGTCATATAATATCCCTTCTTTTTATTTATGGTGGATATTATATAGTTTTTAAATGATGATGTCAAATAAATTATCTAATTCAAAATATTTTATACAAATTAATTGAATAATTGTAGAATATGTGATATAAAATAAGTAATGGGAAACATTGTAACATATCAATGCTTGCCCAAAATGTTTTTTGGTTAAGCACTTAAGTCTAAGACTTAGGTGCTTTTTTTATTATATAAACTTCCAAAGAAGACTTATTAATAAAATAATGATTATAAGTAACATAAAGATTAGAAAATCCTTTTTACTCATAAACACCGCCTCCTTTCAGGACCCCCTGAACCTAAAGGCAAGCACCGATAGTGGTTATAACGTTTCCATGCGTCATAATATATATTAATGAAATACTTAAGTCAATACTTTTTACAAACTTCCCTTTTTGGGGATTTTTTATGTGCAGATTTGGTATTTTTGCATATAAAAAGAAAATGTTAATACAACATTTTCCATACTTTTAGTTCACTATTTTCTTTTTTATAAATAGCAAGGCATTTGTCTTCGTCATCTACAAATAATACTTTGTCATAATCTAAATCTAATTTTTGACCATTTATTATTTTTTGTTTTAATTTATTATCCACTTTTATTGTTTCTATATCTAAGGCATCTTTGATTGTTATTATTTCATACTTACCTTTTTTTATTTCTTCTAAAGTGTAGGTATCTTCTATGTTAAATTTACCTTGTTTAGTTCTTATTAATTTACTCATAGTTCCTAATGTATTTAGTGAATAACACATGTCTCTAATTAAACTTCTAATATATGTTCCTTTACTAACTAAAGTATTAAATGTAAATGTGTTTTCATTATAATTTAAAAGATTTTGTTTATATATTGTAATTTCTTTTTTAGGAAGAATTACTTCTTCATTTTTTCTTGCATATTCATATAGTTTTTTACCATTTACTTTTACTGCTGAATATTTAGGAACTTCTTGATTATATGTTGTTTCAAATTCTTTTAAAACTTTAGTTATTTGTTCTTTATCTATTTTTGTATCATCTTTTTTTATGATAGTTCCTTCTGTATCTAAGGTATCTGTTTCTATACCTAGAGTTACTTCTGCTTCATATTCTTTAATGGTACTAGTGATTATTTCGGTTAGTTTTGTGGCTTTACCCAAACAGATTACTAAAACGCCTTCAGCCATTGGATCTAGTGTTCCTGTATGACCTGCTTTGGTATTTAATGCTTTTTGAACTTCATTAACAACGTCTCTACTCGTTATTCCTTTTGGTTTATTTACAAGAAGTATTCCATTTATGTTATTTTTGTATTTCAAAGGTTGTTCCCTCTCTTGTATCTTTGATAATAATATTTTTACTAAGTAATTCTTCTCTTATTTTATCTGCTGTTTGATAGTCTTTATTTTGTTTAGCGATATTTCTTTCATTTATTTTGTTTTGAATATATTCTTGTAAATCTGTATCTATTTCATCTTCTTTTAAAAGGTCTAAACTTAGTACTTTATCGAATTCTTTTATTAAATATAGTTTACTGTTTCCATTTAAGTCTGATTTTAAAACGTTGTAAAGTGTTGTTAAGGCAAGTGAAGTATTTAAATCATTTTCTAATGCATCTTTAAATTCGTTTTGGTATTTTTCTATTTCGTTTTTATCTATAGTTCCTTCTTCTTTAATACTTTTAATTTTGCTTATTAATTTATTATAAGCATCTTTCATATTATCTAATGTACTAAAGTCAAAGACTAATTGTTTACGATAATGTGAACATAAACACATATATCTAAAGGTTATCGGGTTATACCCTTTTTCTATTAATGAGTTTACAGTTAGGAAATCACCTTTTGATTTACTCATTTTGCCAGTTTTGTCATTTAGATGTTCTGTATGAAACCAGTAGTTACACCATGGGTGCCCTAAGTAGCCTTCAGATTGTGCTATTTCGTTTGTATGATGCGGGAATATATTATCTACCCCACCACAATGAATGTCTAAGTATTCACCTAGATATTTTATTGAAATGGCTGAGCATTCTATATGCCACCCTGGATAGCCTAGTCCAAATGGACTATTCCATTTTAATTCTTGGTCTTCAAATTTTGATTTAGTAAACCATAATACAAAATCGCCTTGATTTCTTTTATTTTTATCTTCTTCTACACCTTCTCTAACACCAACTACCATTTCGTCTTCTTTATGATTAGTTAAAGCATAGTAGTCTTCTAATTTACTGATATCAAAATATATATTTCCATTTGATTCATATGCATAATCTTTTTCTAATAGTTTTTGAATCATTTTAATATATTCATCAATTAAACTTGTAGCAGGTACAACAATGTCAGGCCATCTAATATTTAATTTTTCGGCATCTTCTTTAAAAGCGTCTGTGTATTTTTTTGCGATATCCATTACAGTAACATGTTCTCTTTTAGCACCTTTTAACATTTTATCATCGCCACTATCAGAGTCACTTGTTAAATGTCCAACATCGGTTATGTTCATACACCTTTTTACATTATATCCTAAATATTTTAATGATTTTTCTAATATATCTTCTGATATATAGTTACGCATATTTCCTATATGAGCAAAGTGGTATACAGTTGGACCACATGTATATAAAGTTACTTCTTCTTTATTATGTGGGATAAACTTTTCTATTTGTCTTGTTAATGTATTATATAATTTCATACTTATCACCTTTTATTTGGAATTTTAGTTCCTTTCTTATAAAATTATATCATAATTCTTTATTAATTTTACTGTTTTTGTTATAAAAGTCTTACTACATTGGAAAAATAGTAAAATTTGAATTTACTTTGTCTTCATGATTATAATTATCCATATCTTTGCTGGTAATTTTATTAAATAATAATTCTATATTATCTTTTGGTATTTGAAATACAATATTCTTATTTCTTTGTCTTCCTTCTTCTGTTCCACTTCTGGATATTCGTCCCATTATTGTAGTAATTATTTTATTTTGTTCTATTAGTTCTATAAATTTATCAAATGAAATTAATTCAAAAATTTCTATTTTATAATATCTAAAATAATTATCACCTTTTTCTTTTTTTTTACTTGCATAAATAAGTGCTAGAGTAGATAATTTAGTTTCTAGTTTCGTTTTTATTGTTTTAAAATCGATGTATGATTTATTTTCTAATAAGTTATTATGTATATCATATATTTCTAAAAATATTTTTTCGCTTTTTTTATCTATTTTTAATTTAAAATAATATTTAT
>JAAWSW010000022.1 GCA_022801735.1 Bacilli bacterium
TTCTACTGTTACTTCGTATTCTACGTAGTCTCCTTTTTGATAGAGGTTTGCTTCCATATAGGCGGTTAGGTCTGTCCATGAGGGACTGCCTACTGTTTCGGCCTGTCCTTCTTTTTTACTTTCTGTTACGTTTGTAATAAGTACGTTCCAATTACTTGATACTTTACTTGTTCCTTTTATGTCTAGGTTTGTTTGGAAGGCTGCATATCCTACTGTCATTAGGATTAGTATTCCTATTAGGCTTATTATTACTATTTTTTTCTTTTTATTTCTTCTCATTAGTACCACCTTAATACTTATTATAGTTATTGTTTTTTACTTTTTTTATCGTTTTTTGTCTATTATAATTATATCTCATTTGTATTCATATGACAACAATATGTATTGTCTATATTTTACCTTTCTACCATTATACCCCCCCCCCCCCCCTACTTTGTCAATGATTTAGCCATTCAAAGCACCAAAAAAATCCATTTTTTACATTTTCTAACAAAAAAACTATGGTATAAATAATCATAGTTATAATTAAAAAATATTGAATTCTACTAATACTCTAATTACTAAATCTAACACAAACAACATTCCTAGTATAATTGCTACCCAAATAGGCAATTTTTTTATATACTTTTCGAAAAAAGGATTAATCACGTAAATAAATATAAGACTTAAAACACTCCATATAAGAGCAAATTCCAAACATACATATTTCCCTAAATTAAATTTAGAATCAGAATAATCCCAAAAAGAAAAACCAAATATTAACTCAATCAACACTCCACCAAGCCACTCTAAAGCGCTTAATACAACCATTAAAACTAATACAACAATAATAGTTTCAATCCACCTAGGTAAATGTAAATTTTTAAACAACCTATCAGAAATAACAATTATAAATACTGAAGCAATACCATAAATAGGCGTCCATGGTCCATATAAAACCCCACTTTCCGGCGAACTTGCTCCAATAGCAAAACCAAAAATCATTTCTAAAATATAACCCAAAATAGAATATACAAAAAAACAATTTACTAAGTACATATTATCACCCTTATTAATATATACGCATAAATTGTTTTTAAACTATTTTTATTTACTTAATTTTTAAATAAATTTTTTTAGCCTCTCTATCTAACGATAATAACCCCTTATCATTAGACACCTCATAATCATAATCAAGTAAACGGGACATTTTCAAAACTAAATCTTGTCTTTTATCCTCTCTATCCATTTCTTTGGTTGTAAATTGAACTTTATCTCTCAAACTTCTACGTTTCGACCTGTCTATAGTATCAGAATTCATATGTACTAAAAAGTCAAAATGAATAGACAAAGCCTCAACATTAGAGCCTTCTATAATAACCATACTATAACCTTCCCTTTGTAATTTATAAAGATTATAATTTACAAGACAATTAAATAAACAATTTCTAAAAAAAGCATAGCCAGAAAAAATAAACGAATTAGAAATATCTTGCATTGGATTATTTTCAAGAGAAAGAATTGTCTCATCTTCATTAAAATTATCACTTACTTTAAAAAATCTTTTCTTAAATCCATTTAATACAGAATCCATATGTATTTGAGCAATTTCATCATCATAACTTGAAATTAAATTAGACAAAGTAGTTTTTCCGCTTGCACTTCTACCACCAATTCCTATTATTTTCATAATGGCCTCCTTAAAATATTATCTATTATAACATTGAACCAAAAAAAATCAAATAAAAACGTACAAAAAGTACGTTTTAAACATTAAATCTAAAATAGCAAATATCTCCATCTTGCATCACATATTCTTTACCCTCAAGACGCATTCTACCTGCTTCTTTTACCTTTAATTCAGTTCCATATTGTTCCAAGTCTGAAAAACTCATAACCTCTGCCTTAATAAAACCTTTTTGAAAATCAGTATGAATTATACCAGCACATTCAGGTGCCTTCATGCCATTTTTAAACGTCCATGCTCTTACCTCATCAGTACCAGAAGTTAAGAAAGTAGATAATCCTAATAAAGAATAAGATTCTTTAATTAGTTTATCAAGACCACTTTCCTCAATACCCATTTCCTTTAAAAACTCTTGTTTTTCATCATCTTCAAGTTCAGAAAGTTCCGCTTCAATTTTAGCACAAATAACAACAACCTTGGCTCCTTCACTCAAAGCAAATTCTCTAAGTTTTTTAACATAATCATTTTCAGAAATAATCTCATCTTCATTAACATTAGCCACATATATAATAGGCTTAATAGTAAGTAAATTAAATGCCTTTAAAATTCTAATTTCATCTTCATCTAATTCCAAACTTCTTGCTGGCTTATTGTTAATTAAAACATCTTTAACTTTTTCTAAAACACTAACTTCCATTTTACTTTCTTTATCATTTGCAAGTTTCGCTTTACGACCAATTTTATCCAAACGATTTTCTACTATTTCTAAATCTGCTAAAATAAGTTCCAAATTAATAATTTCCACATCTCTAATAGGATCAATTGAACCCGTTACATGAGTAATATTTCCATCCTCAAAACATCTAACAACTTCACATATTGCATCTACCTCACGAATATGTGATAAAAACTTATTTCCAAGTCCTTCTCCTTTAGATGCCCCCTCGACAAGTCCAGCAATATCTGTAAATTCAAAAGTCGCTGGAATAGTTTTTTTAGGCTTATACATTTCAGTTAAAAAATCAACCCTTCTATCTGGAACAGTTACCATTCCAACATTAGGCTCAATAGTTGCAAATGGATAATTTGCTGCCAAAATATTTTGTTTTGTAATAGCATTAAATAAAGTAGATTTCCCAACATTAGGTAATCCAACAATTCCTGCAGTTAAACTCATATAAATCACCAATAACTATTATACATATTTTTCAAAAGAAAAACAACGCTTAAAAACGTTGTTTACATAGTAGGTAAAATACCAGGACCAATTGGAATCCCAATAATAAACCAACCAATTACAATTAGTATCCAAACTACCATACATAATAATATTGTCGGTAATAACATTTTTAAAGTACCAAATACTGTAATTTTAACACTTTCCTTACTATTATATTTTTCAAGTAAAGCAAGCATTATAATAAAATATACAAAGAATGGAGTAAAACCTTTTCCAACACTATCTGCTGCTTTAAATATAAATTGTGTAAAATCAGGCGTAATATTAGCCTTCATAAATAAAGGTACTAATATTGGTGATGCAATAGTCCACTTTGCAACTGCATCAGGAATAAAGAAAGACATAATAACAATTATAAAAAACATAATTAATATTAATGGAAGTCCAGTAAATTCTAAATTACTCATAAATGAAATCAAATGAGCACCAATAACTTCTCCCAAATTAGTAAATGTAAGTATACTTATCATTAAAGATACAAAGAACATAAGAACAAATATATATCCTAAACTATCAAATTCTTTAGATAACCCTACACTAAAATCATTAGTATTAGTTATATTTTTAGACATAAATCCGTATATTCCTGAACAAATCATTAAAATAATTAAAAACATAAATATAGATGCATCATTAAATGGTGAATCCCCACCCAATAATTGAGCAACGTAATCTTTTTTATCCATATCAAGTAATAATCCACTACCAGGAAGACCAGGAATTATCATATAAATAAATGCTGCAAATAAAAGAATAAAGGCAATAATACTAACAACTAAACCTTTAGTAGAACGCTGTAATTCATCCTCTTCTTTAATTGACTCCTTAACTTTTGGTTTCAAGAAAGTCTCAACAATCAAAGTACCAACTACAGATAAAATTAGTGTACTAGCCATCATAATAAATGAATTAGACCAAGCATTAAATACATATTCTTTATCAACGCTAACTGTAGCCGCTTTCTTAGTTAATAAACCCAATTGATAATCATCAAAACTAAATACTAAACCTGCTCCATAACCCATTGTAATACCTACAAAAACAGTTAATATTCCAAGTATAGAATTACGACCAATATACTGATAAAAAACAGCAGCAAGTGGCAATAAAACAATATACCCTAAATCACTAAAAAATGATGAAATAATTCCCACAAATAAAGTTAAAAAAGTAATAACTGCTGGTTTTAACTTACGAAGTGGGACAAAAAGTGCTTTAAATAAACCACTAGCCTTACCAATAGAAATAGCCATTAATGAAATAATCAGTAATACTAATGGTTTAAAAGTTTGAAAAGTTTCTACTGGTGAACTAAATAAATAAGTTAGTCCTTCTATAGAAAAAATACTATTAACAGTAACCATTGAAGTTTCCAAAGTCCCATTTGCAACTTTAGTCACTTCCCCTTGTAATCCAAATAACGAAGCAACAAAACTTCCTATAACAATTAATAATATTAATATAATTATTGTTATAACTGGACCTAACAAAATCTTTTTCTTTTTCATAAATTACTCCTCTATAACTTTTTTCAATTTTTTATTAAACTCAATACGTGGAAGCATGATACTCCTTCCACATCCTAAACATTTTATTTTTATATCTGCACCAATCCTTGTAATTTCCCACTCGTTTTTTCCACAAGGATGTGCCTTTTTCATAATAACTTTACTACCTAATTTATAATCATTATTCATTGTGCACCACCACCTGAGGATATGGAATCGTAACATTATTTTCATCAAAAGTAATCTTAACCATTCTATTAACAGCACGTTTGAATTCAATATCCTTTAAAGGTTCACAATCTGCAACCAATCTAAAAACAACCGCACTATCATCTAATTCTTGAACCCCTAAAAGTTCAACATCAGATAGTAAATAAGGTGTTGATTTACTTAATTTTTCACAAACCTGTGTCAAAACGTTCTCAACTTCCTCTACCTCTGCTTCATAAGCCACAGATATATCAATAATACATTTAGAGGCATGAGTACTATAATTGATTACCTCATTAACATTTCTATTAGAAATAGTCATTACTTCTCCAGAATATGCTCTAATCTTAGTATTTTTAAGTCCAAGTTCTATCACGTCACCACGAAAAGTCCCAATTTTTATATTATCACCAACATCATATTCATCATCAATAATAATTGAAAACCCTGCTAATAAATCCTTCAAAAGATCTTGTAAAGCAAGACCTGCTACAACACCAGCAATTCCTAAAGATGCCACCAAAGCCTTAGTATCAACACCCCAAACATTAAGCATTGCTAAAAGTGCCACTAAAATAATAATATATTTTATAATATTAATTATTAAATTCATAATAGTCATTGATTTTTTATGAACACCAAACTTAGAAGATGCTCTAAACATTTTAATAACTACCTTTTTAATAAATGAATAAAACAAAATAGCAATAATTACAATAAATATTGGTGAAATAACTTCCTTAGTAATTATTTGTTCAAGCATATTATCATTCCTTTATATCTAAAATTTCTAAAATACGATTTAAATCAGCATTATTTTCAAAAGAAATTTCTAATTTTTTATCCTTAACTTTTACTTTGGTATCAAGTTTTTCGCAAAGCAACTCTTCAACGTAACGATACTCACTAGAACGTTCTCTTTTTTGAACCTGTTTCTTAACCTTAGTTGCACTTACTTTTTCAATCTCACGAACAGGCATTTTTCCCTCTGCAATACGCTCAGCCAAATCAATAATTTCATCATTATCTTCTAATTTACTTAATACCCTTGCATGTCCCATAGTTAATTTTTTTTCAGCAATCATTTGTTGTACAACATCAGGTAATCTAAGTAAACCAATAATATTAGTTATATGGCTACGACTTTTACTTACTCTTTTAGAAAGTTCATCTTGAGTAATATTTAACTGTTCAATTAAAGCCTTATAAGCCTTTGCTTCTTCTAAAGCATTTAAATTTTCTCTTTGTAAATTTTCAAGTAAAGCAATCTCAGCCATCTTTTCATCCGTTAATTGTCTAATAATTGCGGGAATTGTTTCCATCCCAGCAATTTTACTAGCCCTAAGTCTACGTTCTCCAGCAATCACCTCATAACCTTTAATACTTTTTTTAACAATAATTGGTTGAAAAACACCATTTTCTTTAATAGATAACGCTAATTCATTTAAGGCATTTTCATCAAATACAGTTCTTGGCTGATATGGATTAGGTCTAATTTCATTAACATTTAGTTCAACAATTTCTTCACCAGTAGTTTCCTCATAAATACTTTTTTCAAAATCACTAACATTTTCAACATTTAAATTTTCTAAATCAAATAATTGTTCTAAACCTTTACCTAAAGCTCTTTTCTTATTTTCCATTACGACTAATCACCTCTTTTGCTAAATTAACATACGCCTCTGCTCCTCTACTTTTTGGATCATAAGCAATTATAGGTTTTCCATGACTTGGTGCTTCTGACAGTCTTACAAGTCTTGGAATAATAGTATCATAAACTCTCTCTTTAAAATAACTCTTAATATCTTGAACAACCTCTAAACCTAAATTAGTACGATTATCAAGCATAGTCAGTAATACTCCTTCAATATCTAAAGTAGGGTTTAATGTTTTCTGTGCAAGCATTATAGAATTTAATAATTGCATGATTCCCTCTAAAGCAAAAAATTCACATTGAACTGGAATAATAACTGAATTCGCCGCTGTCAAAGCATTAGTAGTTAAAATACCAAGTGAAGGCGGACAATCAATCAAAATATAATCAAACATGTCTGACGCAATACTTAAATGAGCCTTTAACTGATTATTTTTAGTAAAAGTTGGATCCATTCTACTTTTTTCCATAAGTTCAATATCTGCTCCTGCTAAACTAATAGTTGCGGGAATTACATATAAATTTCGAAAACGACTTTTAACAACAACATCCTTTAATTGAGCCTTACCAATTAACAAATCATAAACACTATTATTTATATCCCCTTTTTCAATTCCAAGTCCAGTTGTACTATTTCCTTGTGGATCTAAATCTATTAATAATACTTTCTTTCCAAGCATTCCTAAAGATGCTGACAAATTAATACTAGTGGTAGTTTTTCCAACGCCACCTTTTTGATTTACTAAAGCAATTACTTTACCCATCTTTACCACCATTTTCTATTAAAATATAACTATATCCATTTTACCATAATATACTAGATAAATCTATTAAAAATCAAAAATAGAAAAAATTTAATAATGTAATTAAAACCCTATTGAATAAAAATTAAAGAGCATCTATAATAATATTAGGAGGATAAATTATGGAAACATTAGATGCAATAAAAAATAGAGTTTCAACAAGAAAATTTTTACCAAAACAAATAGAAGAAAAAGATTTACAAATAATTTTAGAAGCAGGAAAACAAGCACCAGTAGCCTATAATAAATATAGTGACCTTGTTATAACCGTAGTACAAGATAAAGAAATTCTAAAAGAAATAGATAGATTATGTGATGAATATTATGGTGCAGATACAATGATATTCTTTAATGCCCCTACCTTAATATTTGTGTCATCAAAAAAAGCAAAATATGATCAAGAATATGAAAATGTAGCCTGCATCATGGAAAATATGGCATTAGCCGCTACTGACATTAACGTTGGCAATGTTTATTTAAAAGGAATGACCTTACACATAGAAGAAAAAACATTAGCAAACCTATTAAAACTAGAAGAAGGAATAAAACCAATTGCTGCATTAGGTGTTGGATATCCAGATGGTGAAATTAAACCTAAAATACATGATATAAAAATTGAAAGAATTTAAAAAGTCTAAAGAAATCTTTAGACTTTTTTAAATAATATAATTAATTTTCTTTTTTATCAAAACCATATTTTTTATTGAATTTTTCAACACGACCAGCCTTTTTAGCAGTTCCTTGTTTTCCAGTAAAAAATGGATGACATTTATCACAAACTTCTAATTGTAACTCAGGTTTGTTAGACTTAACTGTAAAAGTATTTCCACAAGCACAAGTTACTTTAGTATCAACATAATCTGGATGAATATCTTTTTTCATAGTATCTCTCCTTCCGCCATGACAAACTTTTTGTCATAGAAATTCAAATGCTTCTATATTGTAACAAATAAAACACCAAAAATCAAGAGTTTAATAAAGTTTTATTTAGAAGGCTAATTATTTCCCCAGAAATAGCTTTATATCCTTCTGTAGACGGATGAATATCATTTTCATTAGGTAAGAATTGTGGATTTTCTTTAAATAAAGTATTTACCTCGACATAAAAAACATCATTTTCATCACTAATTTTCTTATACTTACTATTTAAATAATTAAATACATCATCTGTTTTCTTATTATTTAAATATGGATATGGATTATAATATCCAATCAAAACAATATCCTCCTTACAATATTGTCTCATCAAAAGTAATAATTCCTCTAAATCATCAGATAAATCATCAATATAATTATACAAAGAATTATAATCAACAGGAGTTTCCAAATTTATTTTATTTAAGATGTCGTTAGCACCAATAGAAAGAGTAACTAAATCTGCCTTTATTAAAGCATTTTGTAAAGTTACTTCTTTATCACCAATTTTAACTTTTTTATTATCATTAATATCATTAATTAAATCCGTTGTTCTATAACCATCACTAGCAAATTCATCAATATAAGTTTCTAATAAATTCTTATTTTTTAAATACTCATTCACATACAAAGAATAACCCTTAACCTGTTTTCCATAAGCTCCTTCACCACTAGCCAAAGAATCACCCAAAGCCAAATAATATACTTTCTTATCCAAATTGCATAAATAAATTATAAATACAGATAAAACAACCAAAGCACAAACCATAATTTTCTTCATAAAAACACCTCTAAAAAAAGTAGATATCAATCTACTTTAATTATATTGTGTAAATATAAATTTATACATCTTCTAAATAAATTTCTGCCCCAACCTGACGAAGTTTCGTAATAATTTTAGTATATCCCCTTAAAACATGTTTAATTTCTTTAATTGTAGTTTCACCTTCTGCACATAAACCTGCTAAAATAAGTGCCGCACCAGCACGCAAATCAGTTGTAACTACCTCATCTGCTATCAATGGTGTGGAACCTTTAACTCTAATAGTTCTATCATCATCACCATCAAACTCAATATTCGCTCCCATTTGAACTAAATATTGTACATTTTGAAATCTATTTTCATAAATATTTTCAGTGACTAAACTTTCACCATCCGCTTGAGTAAGTAAAGAAGTGATTGGTTGCTGTAAGTCCGTTGGAAAACCTGGATAAGGTTCAGTAACAACATTCACTGGTTTTAAAGAAGGAACTTTATTAACAACAATATAATCATCATATATTTTAAGGTCCGCTCCCATCTTTTCAAGGATATCAGTTAAACTTTTAATATGCTCTGGAACCACATGATCAATTTTCAAATCCTCGCCATTCATTACACCAGCAAGAATATAAGTTCCCGCCTCAATCCTATCAGGAATTACAGTAGTTAAACCTCCACTTAAAGACTGTACCCCCTCAATTTCAATAACACTTGTATCTTTACCAGTTACCTTAGCACCCATACTATTTAAAAAGTCAATAACATTACCTACTTCTGGTTCCATAGCCGCATTTCTTATAATAGTTTTTCCCTCAGCATAAACTGCAGCAAGCAAAATGTTAATAGTCGCACCAACACTTGCAAACCTTAAATCTATATCAGCACCAACTAATTTATCAGCATCAATTATATATTTATCACCATCAAGACTTACAGTAGCGCCTAATTTTTCAAAACCAGATAAATGTAAATCTATAGGTCTTGCACCAATAGAACATCCTCCTGGAAAATACATTTCAGCATGCTTAAATTTTCCAAGTAAAGCCCCCATAAAATAATAAGACGCTCTAAGTTTTTTAGAATGTTCTAAAGTTATAGGTTTGCATTCCAAACCTTCAGATTTAACTATAACCTTGTCACCATCACGTTCAAAACTTGCACCTAAATATTCAGTAATCTCATGTAATGCTTTAATATCTGAAATATCAGGTACATTAAAAATTGTAGCCTCATCAGATAAAACCGCTGCAGGAATTAAAGAAACAGCACTGTTTTTAGCGCCACCTATCTCAATAGTTCCTGTTAATTTTTTTCTTCCTTTTATTTTAATTATTTCCATATTATCACTCTCACTATTAAATTATGTCTTTGCCCATAAAATGTGCTAATAACTAATTCTATTATACACTAAAGTCAATTTAATACAACTGAAATTAACATACTTTATTTGACATTTTTATAAGTAGTAATCTTAATATTATCAAGATACAAATACTTATTTAATAATTCATCATTAGCCTTACAAATTAAAACGCCTATTGTTGGTAAATGATGTGGATCCTTTAGTTCCATATCCACATAATTCATATAACACCTTAACTGACCAATATCACTTGCTTTTAAATCATTAACCTTTAATTCAAATGTAAAATATCTATTCTCTTTTATATTAAAAAATAATAAATCGATATATTTATACTTATCACCTATCCTTATTTTTACTTCACTACCCACAAATGCAAAACCACTACCTAACTCTAAAAGAAAATGTTCAATCTGTTCTAAAATAACTTTCTTCAAAGCCTTTTCGTCTAACTGTCTCATCTTTGATTCTTCTATATTAATTAATAAAGGATTCTTTATTAATTCTGTGACACTTATCTTCTCTTCATTATTTAAAGTAATCTTTTCCTTCACAGAATCATCTAACCTCTCATAAGCATTATTCTTAATTTCCTTTTTCAACTGTCTTACAGAAAGCATATTATCATTAACTAAATTAATATAATAATTTCTTTTATGTTCATCCTTAATTGGTAATATAACACACATATGAGTCCATGTTATGAAATTGCGCGTCAGTGACGCGCAATTTGGAAAAGTATTATAAAACTGCTTCATTTTTCTTAAACTAGAGTAATCATATCCTTTACCATATAACTTAATTAATTCCAAACTAAGTTCCTTTATAAAACCATTTCCATATTTTATTTTATTTTCACTTTCTGCCTTCACTATTTCTTTTCCTATATTCCAATTGGTAAAAAGTTTACTATTCTCAATTTGAATATTTCTCTTTTTAATTTCCACGATATTATTTTCAATTAGTGTCTTTATGTTTTCCACATAATTATTCTTTTCTTCTATCACACTATTCACCTTCTTCCTATTTAATTTTTTTGCCCCTCAATTGTAATATACAATTTTCGCATATCCAATTCCTGCTTAAATAATTTTTTTTCATAAAAAAAGTAAATATCATAATTTTTTTGACATTTACTTTACGTTAAATTAGAAATAATAGACCTATAATCATTAAAATAGTCCCTCCAAAAATTGTCGAAATTTTTCCTATTGATTTTTTGATTTTATTACCTAACAATAAGCCTATAAAAGTAAAAATCATACTACTAAAAGCAAATATAATTGCCGATAATATATAATTTTCACTAATACTAGTAAGAGTTATCCCCACAGAAAAACTATCCACACTAACTGCAAAAGCAAAAAGAAACAATCCTGCAATATGCATTACTTCCATCTCTTCTTTTTTACTAAAAGACTCTAAAATCATTTGAATTCCAATCGCAACTAAAACTATAAAAACAATGAAATCAGGATTTATTTTAATAAAATTTAAAATACTATTCCCCACAAATAAGCCCAAAAGCGGCATGAAAAAGTGAAACAATCCCACTATTATTGATAATAAACAAATTTGCTTCTTAGGAATACCTAAAGTCCCATAAGCAAGAGATAAAGAAAAAGCATCCATACTTAAACTTACTGCAACCATAAAAACTAATAATAATTCCATAAGAGCCTCCTATAAAATATTATTATTAGTTAAAATTATTATTACTATAGATATTTATTTAAAACCTCTTTTATTAACGATTTATATTCAACATCAGTACTTTCCTCAGCCTCTACTAAACACAAAGGAGGGAATAAAACACACCACCAATTATCACCTTTTCCCTCACCTAAGGTAACTAACAAAGACTCATAATAACCTTCTTCATACGTAACACCCTTATATTCCTTTTCAGGAAAATAATTATAACCAAAATTAACTTTATAATCCTTATCATATCTCTCTTTTTGTAAAATATCTTCAACATTCTTTTCCACAGTATTAAGGTTAGAAGAAATAATTTTTCTTGCTTCATCACTATTCTTAGAATCTTTTAATAAATTATACATTGTTGACTCTAAAACAGTACGTACCTTTCCCTTTATTTCTTGATCATATTCAGAATTACTATTAGGAACTACCCTAATTCTAATTGCATCATCAGGTATTTCAATATTTTCTGCCATCACATTAGAAATAAACACATAAAATAATACAATAAAAATTAATAAAATAATTGTTTTCTTCATAAAAAGCCCACCCTTCTATCTCATAATGGGCGAGCCTATCAAAAAATATTCACTTATGATAACTTTCATTATTAACTATTTTAAATGAGCGGTATATCTGTTCAAGTAAAATAACCCTAAATAATTGATGAGGAAAAGTCATTTTTGAAAAAGATAATGAATAGTTACTACGATTTTTTACAGAATCATCAAGTCCGTAAGAACCACCAATAACAAATACAATATTAGAATTATGAATAAATGTTTTTGATAGCTTATCAGCAAACTCCATAGAAGATAAACTATTACCGCTAATATCTAAAGTAATAACATAATCATTATCCTTAATATTTTTCAAAATCCTCTCAGATTCTACTTTTAAAGCCTTAGATTGAATAGCCTCATCTAACACTTCGATAATTTGAATATTAGTATACTTACTTAACCTTTTCAAATATTCCTCTATTGCTGAAACATAAAATTTCTCTTTAATTTTTCCAACACAAATAACTTTAATCATAATTCAATAAATTCCGTTCTTTCTTTTTGTTTAGCCACAACTACCGCAGGAGTATTTTTTCCACATTTTTCATAAGTTTTATAAAAAGTTTCTAACGCTTTATCTGGGTCGTTATTTTCCTCACTAAGATGGGCTAGAATAACATTTTTAGTTTTATCAGAAGTAAACTGAGTTAAATAATAAGCAGAATCTTTATTAGATAAATGCCCTTTATCACCTAAAATACGTTGTTTTAAATGATAAGGATATCTTCCATTCATAAGCATTTCTACATCATGATTACTCTCAAGCACATATAAATCATGGTTTTTCAACTTATTAAAGTTTCTAACATTTATATATCCTGTATCAGTCATATACATTAAACTTTTCCCCGAAGACTCAAAGACATATCCATTAGAATCTGCAACATCATGTGAAGTTTTAATAGGAATAACCTTTAAATCATCTTCAATTATCTCACCATCAAGGTAAAAATAATTGTCAATAAACATACCAAGTTCATCATCCATTTTTTCAGTAAAATAAACAGTAGGATTATATTTTTTTAAGAAAACTGCCAAACCATTAACGTGGTCCGAGTGGGTATGTGTTAAAAAGATTCTTTCAATAGAATTGGGTTCAACACCAATATCTCTTAAACTTTTCTCAACATACGCACAACTCATTCCAATATCAATTAAAGATTTAGTTTTATCAGTTTCCACATAAGCACAATTACCCTTACTACCACTTGCCAAAACGCAGATTTTCATTATCTATAACCACCTGGATAAAGAACTGATGGATTTATATGATTCCATTCACGGCCTTTCCAAACCTCATAATGAACATGTGGTCCAGTTGAATCACCAGTTGAACCAACATAACCTATTACTTGTCCACGTTCAACCTTTTGACCTTTTTTAACCGCTAATCTTGACATATGACCATAAAGAGTCATATACCCATTATTATGATTAATAACAACATGATTACCATAACTATAATGATAATTTGCTTTCATAACAACCCCATTATTAGTCGCATATACCTTAGATCCATATCCAGTTCCACTTATGTCAAGACCAGTATGAAGTTCACGACCTCTTCCGACAGGACTATTACGATAAACATAACCACTACTAAGTGTCCATCCACTATCAGTTGGCCATCCCCAGTTAGTAAGACTTCCAACGCCTGAAACATATTTACTACCTTTTATAACCACTTTATTAATAGGCGATTTTAAAACTTGTTTTCCTAATGGATCGACATACACAATAGTTCCATTAATTGCCTTAACTCTTTGAGATACACGTTCTAATCCCTTTTGACCTTCCTGAGTAACCTTTTCATCACCAACTAATAACGTACTATCGTATTTTTCTTCAGTTTTAAAACGACTTTCTACATCTTTAACAACATAACTTTCTTCAACAACACTAATTTTGGGACTAGTCTCCACAATCTTAAGTTGTTGACCAGGATATAATAAATTAGAAGTACTAGTTAAAGAATCATTAGATAATAAAAGTTCTTCTGGGCTGACTTTATTTGCAAAAGCTACACTATCAACAGTGTCGCCAGCCTTTACAGAATACATACTATCTTTAGTATTCTCTCCATATAATAAATATTTACTAAGTTCTGTATCATCAGTAAAAATCTTATCATCAACTGAAATATTAACTTCCTTAACTGTAATATCCTCCTCAATATAAACATTCTCTATTGTTTCACCTGTAGTATCAAATTTCATTTGGTTATCTTCAAGATAAAGATTATAATTCTCCTTACCTACGTAAGTATTAATTAATGTAGTAACGGCTTTTTTAAAAACATTTTTATTTAATACATTAATCTTAATATTTTTTATTTTATCTTTATCATCTTTGTGTTTAATAACAAACTGATAGCCCTTAATTGTAAAAGTATCTTTTTTCTTAATTTTCTTATAAATATTTTGAACAGAAGTAACATCACCAGAATAAGTATAGTTTTTCTTTATCTGTAAACTCTCTGGAGCATACACCTTAGATACATGGTACTTCTTTTTATAATATTCACCATTTCTATCAATATAATTTTCAAGTTCTGTTTTACTAGAAATAGTTCCTAATAACTTTCCTTCTAAATATACTTGATAATATGTACTAGGTGTAACATTTTTTTTATTAGAAAACCCAAGTACACATATAGTCGCTAAAACGGCGGCTACCAAAACCCAAACAGAAACTTTTTTCACTTATATCACCTACTCATTATTTTGTTCCATATTAAAGAATGAACTAGTATTACGTTTAAAAATCAAATCCACAGTAGCAGTTGGACCACTACGATGTTTTGCAATTATAAATTCACTTTTACTAGTGCTTTCATCAATGGCTGATTCTTTATTATAATAATCATCACGATAAAGAAAAGAAACAATGTCTGCATCTTGTTCGATAGATCCAGACTCCCTTAAGTCAGAAAGTAATGGTCTCTTATCCTCACGTCCCTCAACACTACGCGAAAGTTGAGCAAGCGCGATTACTGGAATACCAAGTTCCATTGCCATCGTCTTTAATGAACGAGAAATTTCAGAAACCTCTTGTTGTCTTTGTCCTGAATATTTAGGTCCCCCACTAATAAGTTGTAAATAGTCGATTACAACTGCGTCTAAACCATCACTAGAATTAGCAAGCCTACGACATTTAGCACGAATTTCACTAACTGTCATTCCTGGAGTATCATCAATAAATATTTTGGTATCCGCAAGCCTACTTATACTTTCATTAACCCTTTTCCAATCTTGATGTTCAAGTCTTCCAGTTAAAATTTTTCCCATATCTATTTGTCCAACAGATGCAAGCATTCTATTAATTAATTGCTCTGCTCCCATTTCCATATTGAACAAAGCAACTGTCTTTTTAGCATTTACTGCCATATTAATCACAAGATTTAAAGCAAAAGCCGTTTTTCCCATTGCTGGACGAGCCGCTATAATAATAAACTCATTAGCATGAAGCCCCTTAGTAATACGATCCAAATCATAAAAACCAGTTGGAATACCTGTAATCTCACCCTTTTGCTTAGATAGTTCTTCTAAATCTGCTTGGGCCTTAAATAAAACATCCTGAATAGTTCTAAATTCAGTCCCCATTCTATTTTTAATTACATTTTGCATCCCCTTTTCTGCATCATCTAATATATCACCAATGTTATCAGTAGAAGAAAAGCCATCACTCGCAATCTTAGTTGCTGCCTCAATCAAACTTCTTCTTAAATATTTTTCCTCAACAATTTTTAAATAATAATCTACATTAGCAGCAGTAGGAACACAATTTATAATTTCTGTTAAATATTCAACACCACCTACAGAACCTAAAATTTTCTTTTTATCAAGTTCAGCAGTTACTGTCGTAATATCGATTGGATTACCTTTTTCAGCCAAATATTTAACAGTATCAAATATCTTTCCATGTGACTCCACATAAAATTTTTCCTTAGTTAACTCTTCTAAAGCCTTTTCTAATGCATATTTACTTAAAAACATCGAACCTAAAACGGCCTGTTCAGCATCAATATTATGTGGCATAACTCTCTCGTTCATTCTATCACCCTTACTTTAATAAATGAACCTTTAGTTTAGCAGTAACCTCTTTATGTAATTCAACATCAACCTCTGTTACACCCAAAGTATTAATAGGTACATCTATCTTTATTTTTCGTTTATCAATATCTATCCCCTTATTCTTAAGTTCACTAACTATTTGTTTTGTACTAATACTTCCAAACACCTGATCTGCAGTTCCTACTTTAACCTTAAAATCTAAAGTCAACTTTTCTATTTGTTTCTTTAAATCATTACACTCTTTTAATAATTCTTTTTCTTTATTTAAAGCATCTTTATTTTGTTTATCTAAAACTGCTTTACTTCCCTTAGTCTCCAAAACAGCCAAATTATTTGTAATTAAATAATTACCATATCCATCTTTAACATTTATAGTTTGACCTTTTTTTCCTTGTTTTTTAACATCGTCTAAAAGTATTACACGCATATTATCCCTCCATGACTACACTTTTAAGTCTATCAATAATTTCCACACCTGTTGTATCAGTAAATTGAGCAGCAGCATCGGTTAAATGACCACCACCACCTAATTCTTTCATAATTTCTTCTACATTAACTTTTCCAGTTGAACGGGCACTTACATGATAATCATTATCGGAAACCTTTCCAACAACAAATGACACAATAACTCCATCAAACGTTAAAAGTTCATTGGCTAAAATAGCAAGTTTAGAAACTTCAGTTATCTTATCGCCCATATCACAAACTACATAACCATCACAAATATAATAACTTTTCTTAATATATTCATACCTTTCAATAGCATCATCCATAGTTTCCTTCAAAATATCTTTCTTTAAAACTAAATCAGTTCCCATTTTTAATAAAAAACTCGCTGCTCTAAAAGTATCTTCAGTCGTATTCACACTGAATGCATGAGTATCAATTTCCATCCCTGCCGACATTATAGTAGCTATAATCGCATCTATTTCTTTATTTAAATATTTTAAATACCCAGTAATTATCTCAACAGTACTAGATTTTCCTGGATTAATATATTCAAATAATGGATTTTCAATTTTACCAGAACTAATTTCATGATGATCAATAACACAAATATCCTTAACATTTTCTAAAATATCAGAACTTTCAACTAAAAAAGTCTTTTGCGTATCTAAAATGATAAGTAAAGAATTATCATTTATTAAATCTAAAACTTCTGAAACTGTTTTAAAATTCACTTTAATATTGTTATCACTTAAAATATGTAACCCTTTTTTCAAAGAAATATTAACTTCATAATCAGGAATAACAACATAACATTCCTTTTTAAAACTTTCCACTATCTTAGATAATCCAATTGCACTACCCATACCATCCAAATCAGGATTTTTATGAGTCATAATAACAATATTAGAATGTGATTTAATATTTTCTGTTAACTTTTTAAACAAGAATTCCATATTGTCACCTCTACATAACATTATACTATAAAATTAAACTAAAGTCTTTAGCAAAAGAAAAAAATACCTAAAAAGATATTTTTATTTCTTTAATATTACCGCTTTTGTATAAAATTTGCCAACGCTTATGCATTCTTCCCTCACTCGGGAGTTTGCATAAAAGGTTCTTCCTTTTGTTTACTTATGAAACTACCCTATATGGATTTGTACTTGTTCCTTCTCCATCTAAGTGGATATCAGATGTTAGATAGAGAACTGGCAAGACACCATAGTCATCGAGTTTTGCAAAGCGGTCACTCACACAACCATTAAAGAGCGCAGAAAATACATGATTAGAATCACCTGCAGTAGGTGAAATTGTCCAAATATAACTCTTTGATGGTACTAGCGTTACTATATAGTTTGTTGTTTTACATGTATTATAATTTGTATTATTTAAACTATAACTGCCACACTGACTTGTATTTGTGTTTGCTCTTAAAAATTCACTTACTGTCATTAATCCTATATTTCCGTTCCATGCAGTTCCATTTTCTGATTGGATTTGTCCTCCTAAATCATTATTCTTAACAGTTACTGAACCTACACCCCATGTATGGGTTTTGATTAAATTTTGTGTCTCACTGCTCAATGTATTATAGTAGTCATTATTTAAATATGTATTTAAATCAGCAGGACGTGTCCAATTATTTGAACCATATGTTCCTCCTGTTTTATCAAATGGAATATTCCCTATACTTGTTGCTTTCATTATTTTTAATGTTCCATCATTCTCTACTGATAGTATTCTCCATGTTTCACCATTAAATGTTATATAGTTATCTGGATTTGTTCCTTTATAAATATATCTTCCTATTTCATATTCATCTGCATATAATCCATCACCTTCAGTTGCAAGTTCTACATCAACACCTTTAACATTTATTGTATTTCCACCTGTTGGTGCATCTGAACTAATTCCATCTTTTTGCGAGTAATCAAGTGTTACTGTAAATGTCCCTTCTGTACTTTCTGGTTGACTTGTTACATTATTATCATACTCTACTTTTACTGTTAATATTGCAGATGAACCTGCATTTAATTCACTTCCCTCTTCTAATCCACTTGAAGTAAATTTAATTGCTGGATTATTACTATCTGTTAAAGTAATTTTTTCTAAAACTGCATTTAAGTTTCCTCTATTTTCTATTGTTATATCATACTCAATAGAATCACCTGGACTAACTAAATTAGTTTTAAAAGTTGCAGT
>JAAWSW010000023.1 GCA_022801735.1 Bacilli bacterium
ATATTTTTGATTTAAACAACTTTCCATCATAGAAATATGAACTTTTACCAATGTATCATACATCTTTTTTATTTCGTTATCTCCAGGTAATTTTTCCAGATTTAATATAACGCTATTTTCGCCATAATTGTTACATAAAGTTTCATTCATATTTATAAGTAAAATATTTCTTATATTATCTAAAATTCCTAGTATCATTTTTTTGTTAGAGATATCATTTAAATCATTAATTTGATTAGTTGCACACATAGCATCTATTAAGAATTTTTTATAGTTACTCAGCCAGTCTAATACATTTTCTAAGCTAGTAAAATCTTTTTCTTTCCCTGTTATATCATCATAAGTATTAATTCTATTTGCTAAAAAATAATAATAAGTAGAAGAACCTCTTAACAAAAAATTATTATCATCTCTTAACGAATAAGATAAATTACCATTTTTAGTAATATTCCAAAAATTTTTCAAGGGATTTTCATCATCAATTAGTTCCCATTCATACATAGGTATTTTAATACTTCCTGAAGCAGAATCAAATATATTTTCCACCCCGCCGTATTCACTAAAAACATCGTTAAAAATTTCATTATATTTTTCTAATTGTCGTTGTCTACCAATATTAATCATTTTTTCAACTAACGCATACCCTTTTCGATACTCTTTTTCATTAGCGCTTTCCAAACAAATAGTAGGAAGAATTTTAGCTTTTTTTAATAATAATATAGTTGCTTCTACACCCGTTAAAACATTATAATTATCATCAATAATTGGAAAACAACAATCTTTTTTATCGCTAGTTTCTCTTACGCTAAAACCTTGCGCACAATCCAACATTTCAAAATCATTACCATTTATATCTCCACAATCACCAATTCTTAACATAGAATTTTTAGGAACACCTATCAATCTCTCCGCAGTTTCTATAGCTAAATCTTTTTTTGTAGTCCCTATTTGAATTTTAGTTTTTCCTTCATACAATCCTCTAGTTATAGTAATAGAAGGTGAAGCCTTAGACACTAATTCATTAATAATTTCATAAATCTTTTTATTTGTTTTTTCATTTTCACTATTTAAATTAAAACGCATATTAACAATCCTACCATCAGTATTATCGTAAGAATAAGTAATATTACAATACTCACTAAGTTTTGTTTTCTCAAAATATGAAATGATTTCTGTATTAAACTTTTCTAAAGAATCTAAAGTTTCTACTGAAGATAGATATACTCTATTATTAAAAATTTTATTACTATCTTTAGTTGTTCTAAATAATCTTGCCCCATCATTTAATAAAGCATACATTCTTGATAACTCTTTGTCAGTAATACCATATTCATTTTTTAATACTGGAACAATTTCATTTACCATGTCATTTAATCCAGTTTCACCTCTACCAGTAATAAATACAATAGGAACTTTTTGTCTTAATAAATCAGCAATAAATTTAATTACTCGATAATCAATATGTTTTGAATTTTCTTCTGTTAGAGTTCCATCTATATCAAAACATACTGCATTATATTTTTGTTTTAATGCAGTTTTATAATTATTTATTAATTGTTCTTCAATAATTTTTGTCATTTATATCACAACCTTTATTTCAATAAAAATTTTAAACTTTTAACCTTAGTTATTTTCATTAATTCCATTTCTTCATCTTCTAATATATCATCATTTAAAAATAAAATTCCATGGCCACCATTTTGATTCCAGTCAACTATATTTTTATAACTATCATCTACTAATATAGAACCATCATTTGGTAAATAAACCATACTTTTCTTTATATGTGGTGGAGTTAGAAGAATTGGAATTTCAATTCCATGTTTTCTCAAAAAATCAATCTTAGTTTGCCCCTCTAATAGAGTATGAACCTTACTCAAAATATATAGTTGTGTCTTTTGTCTTTGTAATTCTTTTATTACTTTTAAGGATTCATTTATTTCGCTAGAAGTTTCATACAAACATTTCCAATCAATATTAGCAAAAAATTCTTCCCAGTCCAATGTTGGATTTTTATCTTTTAGGTCAACAATTCTTTGCTCGGAGTCTAAAATAACACCATCGAAATCTAAAAATATCTTTTTTTCTTTATACATAATATCCCCCCTTGTCTGTATTATAACACTAAAAAGGGAAATATTTTGTACTTATTGTTTTTCTTTTATTAATTTTATTCTTTCTATTTCAAAATGTCTTATATCATTTCTAAGTTCGCAAAAAGCTGTAACAAAAACTTTATCACCATATTTAAAAATATGTAATGGATGTATCCATCGTTCTTTTCTTTCTCCGCTAATATCCTCATAAACTATTTTAAGTCTAGAATTGTCACTTATATATTTTTCAATCAAAAAAATAAGTTCATCTTTATCAGACTCATCTATTTCATCAATATATTTACTTTTTTCTTCTTCAATTTCATAAACCTTTTTTATTTTTTCTATTAAAACATTAAACTTATCAAGATTTCTAAAATTTGTGTTTTCTAACTTTGAATAAATACTTTCTAACAGTTGTAAATCATACTTGTTAAACTGATTATAAAAATTACTATTTTTAAGTAAAAAATATCCACCATTAGGTCCCATAAATGTATCAATAAATATTCCTGCATTTTCTAATTCTTTTTTATAATATTTTACCATTCGTTCAGTAACACCTAATTTTTGTGATAGTTCATGTGCTGTATATTTATTACCTGTATTTAAATAATCAAGCATTAATATTACATTAGATATTTTACTCATATCCCATGCCTCCAAATCTAATAATAGTATATCATAAAATAAACGGTTAACACCTTTAAATATTAACCATTTAAAATATTTTTTCACTATAATTCCTTATGCATTAAATAAGGATTTTTCTTTAATTTAAAAATTGTCTGAACTGTAATATATGCAGTTATTGGAATTACTAAAACGCAGCCCATCCCACTAAATAAAATTCTTATCATTTCTGCACAAAATGTTTTCGCATTAATAATTTCACCTAAAGAATAATGAAGAGATTCAAACCATATTAACAATGTCATAAACTCTCCTAAAAAAGCAAACAATAAAGTATTAGCAGTTGTACATAATATATCTTTACCAATATTTATTCCTGAATTAAATAATTCTTTTTTACTTAATTTTTTATTATTTTCATAAACCTCAAATAAAACCGATGAAATTGCAATAGAAGAATCAACGGTTGCTCCTATCAAACCTATTAATATTATCGCAATCGCAATATTCGTAAAATCAATATTAACATCATAAGAAAACATATTTATTTCTTCAAATGATTCATACCCAAATCCAGCTATTCTAGAAAAAATTGTCATTCCAAATATTATAACAGCCAAAATAACTAAAACGATTATTATAGATTTCATTGAAGATTCTGTTTTAACATTTCTTTCATTAACAAAATACAAAATAATATAACTAATAATAAAACATCCAATTAAAGATACAACAATCGGATTAATTCCAATCGCAATAAAATAAAACATAATCATTAATATTATAAAGTTCAAACATATAGATAAAAATAATTTAAATCCCCTCTTTTTATCAATGTAAAACATTAACATTAACAATATTAATAACAAAATTTTATTCACTTATTTCACTTCCCTTTTTGAGAATTTTAATTGCAATAAATATTGATATAGGTATTGTCATAACAATCCCAATACTGCCCACTAAAAATCTTGTTAATTCTAATGAAAAATTAGTTGAAATATAATTAAAAATAGAAAATCCATTTCTTATAGCCAAAACAAAAACTGGTAGTCCACTACATAAATAAGTAAAAAACAAAACATTAATCATGGTACTCATGATATCTTTACCAATTTCTTTACCAGATTTATTAAGCGCTTTAGCACTTATTTTAGAATCCTTTTCAATAAGTTCACCAATAGAAGAAGCAATTGTAATAGCCACATCCATTACCGCCCCCAAAGCCCCTATAAATAAACCAGGTAAAATAACATCAGCATAAGGAACTGTAATAAAACTAATTTCATTAAAATTAATCCCTGAATAGTCTATACACTTAATTAATACAAAAGTTAAAATAAATAATACAGTCATCGATACAAAAGTTGATAAAATTGCCACCATCGACTTTTTGTTTATTCCATTCGCAATAAACAAAGATGAAAACATAAAAATTATAGATTCGACTATACAAATAAGCGTTAAATTCATATGATTTTGATACAATATCAATCCAAAATAAAATACTAAAGAATTAAATATAACACTTAATATAGCAAGTAAACCTCGGTACTGTCCCACTAAAAACATAAATAAAACAAAAACTGAGGCTAATATAACCAAATAAAAATCTCTTTTTAAATCATCGATTTCATTAGAAACTACAAAAACTTTATCGCCTACTCTATATTTTTCAGTAACAACTGAAGAAAAAGTTTCTTCATAATCTAAAGTTAATTTTTCTCCTTTATGTGTACCGTTAGTAATAATACCGCTAATTTCCTTTGTATAATGTTCTTCTTCTAACCCCAGTGGATTAGAAGAAACATCAGTTTCAATAGTTTCAATATTAGTGATTTTCATAATTGTTTTTGAATATAAAAAATCATCATTATAAACAAAAACGATTGCTGATATTGATAATAAAATTATTAAAAACAATACTTTCTTATTCATTTTTAACACTTCATTTCTAATTTTATATAATCAATTATACCATATAAAAAAGTAAATCAAAAATGATTTACCTTAACTATTTTAAACTATCAGTAAAAGATTTAATATCGGATTCTGACGCATTAGAACTAAAACGATGACCTTCTAACCAGTTTCCTGTACCTGCTTCTTTAGCAAGTAAATCCCCGCTCTCACCTAATCCAGATGATGCAGAAGTACAAAATGGAATAACGGTTTTACCATCAAAATTATTATCTTTTACAAAAGTATTAGTTGGCCAAGCAGCCACACCCCACCAAATAGGATAACCAATTAAAATTGTATCATAATTATCCCAATTATCTACTTTTGTATTTGTAAGTTTAACATTTCTTAAAGACTCATCATCATGTTCTTTTGATACTCTAGAATTATCATCAGTCCAGTCTAAATCTGCCTCATTATATTTATCTTTTGGAACAATTTCAAAAGTATCTGCACCTAAGTTATCCGCAATTTTTAAAGCAACATCTTTAGTATGACTTTGAGCAGAATAATATACAACTAATGTTTTACCATCACCTACTTTAATATTATCATTACTTTCATTTTCTGTATTTTCACTAGTAGTATTTTCGTTAGTAGTTTTATCATTATTTTTATTTAAAATAAACATTGCAGCAATAACCGCGCATATTACTATAACTAATATTATAATTCCTATTATTTTTTTATCCATAAATTCATTTTCCTTTCTACTTTCTTCCTCCTTGACATACTTAATTTTAATATGTTAGTATAATTGTAACACCTAAACCTGACTTTAGGTCAATACTAAATTTTAAAAATGGAGGTAATAATATGTATAGCATTGGTGAAGTATCTGAAATGTTTAATATTCCTATATCAACTTTAAGGTATTATGACAAAGAAGGACTACTTATTAATTTAGAAAAAGATAAATCTGGGATTAGAAAATTCAATGAAAGTAATTTAGAGGCTATAAGAGTTATTGAGTGTTTAAAAAAATCAGGAATGCAGATAAAAGACATCAAAGAGTTTATGTCTTGGGTTTCAGAAGGCAACAAAACAATCACTAAAAGAAAAAATATGTTTTTAAAACAAAAAGAAAATATTGAGGCAAAAATTAAAGAACTTCAAAAAGCCCTTAATATGATTAATTATAAATGCTGGTATTATACACAGGCTGAAAAAGATGGCAATGAAAAAAGGATGAAAAATATCACCCTTAAAGAAATGCCTAAAGAAATTAGAGAAATTTGGGAAAATGTACATTAGTGCATTTTTTGTTTATACAATTTCTAGGTTGTTATCTTTAAAAATTATATAGTAATTTAGCAATAAAGTATTCATTAAAAAGAAAGAATTTTCCTAAAAATATTACGCCTATAATTATGAGTATTTCGTATTTGTTCTTACTTATGTTAAATTTATTGTTTTTATTAAATGCTCTAAAAATAATAAATCCAACTATTGCGCCTATAGTGTTTAATATTAAATCATCAACATCTGTAGATCTATTATTTAAAAGTTGACTTAATTCAATTAATAGCGAAAATAAAAAGCCTAATATAATTATCAGTGAAGGTGTGTTTAATTTTTTCCAAATTAATGGAACTAAAAAGCCAAAAGGAATGAATAAAATTATATTTAAAATATATCCAATTATATCGATGTTATTTGAAAAAGGTACGATGTTAATATATTCGTATCTAATTTCAAATTCTTTAAATAATCCATCCCATAGGGTGCCTGAACTGGTGAAATAAAATACGCCTGTTATATAAAAAGCAAATAAAATTAATAAGATTATTTTTGCGTAGTTTGTTTTCCTATCATCTATATAATTTAAAATATACAGTGAAATGATAAATGGAATAAAACATGTTAAAATTTCATATCCAATCATAATTAAGTTTTCCATAAATATCTCCTTTAACTAAATGACCATAGGTTTTTTATTTGTTTTTCTAATCTATCATAATCCCACAAAAGGCTACTACGTTTTTTGCTGTTTGGGTCATTAATTTTTATTTTTCCATTTGTAAGGCCTGTTAGGACTATAAAGTGACCTTTTGTTGTAAAGTCTCCCTCGCGCATACTACAAATAATGGGATGCCCATTTTCTAGTTCATTAAAGACTGTGTTTTTTGATAATGATATTTCTTTTCCTTCAATTCCAAATTGTTTACTGCCACTAGTCATTAAATTCCAACTGGTTCCTGTTCCATTAACATAATATCCGTTATCTTCTGCATACTTTGCTACTTTATATGGAGTGATTGTATTATCTCCTGTTAAGCCTATTATGACCATTGATAATGATGTTGGTGCACATCCACTAATTGCAATCATGTTTTCACCATACGATGCATATCCCCATCTTTCATCCCATTGTAATAGTAATGGTATTTCGTTTTTTGATGTATTAATGGGTTCGTTAAAGACTTTTCCTGTTTTGTCTTGGTAGTTTAAAACAAAATCTAGCAAATCTATATCTCTAGATAACATATCTAGTAATGGTTCTGGATATGTATTATAATTATTGATTATTTCTGTAATTCTACTATCTTCTTTGCTAAGGCTTGTGAGTCTACTTTGGATACTACCTTTATTATTTTTGATGCTAGATACATCATCATAAGAAATTTGATTTAAATTATTAAGGGAAAATCTATCAAAGATTAATAGATAAATACCCCATATAATAAGCAATATTAGTATAAAAATTTTTAATAATTTTTTTGTTTTTCTTTTTTTCATATATAATCCTCCTAGAAAAAAAACAACCATTTAATTAGTACAAGTAAATTGTATCAATTATAAAATGGCTGTTTTTGATTTTAATCTTATAAAATTCTTAAGAATTACTTAATAGGAAGTTTAATGTGAAATGTTGTATAGTTTTCATCACTTTCGGCGCTTATATCTCCACCATGTAATTTTGTAATATCTTTAGCGATGGCAAGGCCTAGTCCACTACCTCCAGTTTTACTTGTTCTAGATGAATCAGCGCGATAAAATTTTTCGAATAATAGTTTGAGTTTTTCTTCTGGTATTTTCTTTCCTTTGTTACTGATTGTTATGTGCACTAAATCTGAAGATGTTTTTATGTCGATTAATATTTCTCTATCTGTACTATAAAAACATGCATTTTTTATGATGTTACTAAATACTCTAGCTAATTGTTTTGAGTCAGCGTTTAATATAACTTTTGAAGATGATGTTATTTTTATTTCTTTATCGTTTTCTTTTAATATTGGATAGAAATCATCTACTATTTGTTCAAGCATCATTACTAAGTTAACATCTTCTTTCATTAGAACGATTTTTTCTGAATTAAATCTTGTTATATCAAATAGTTCATTTATTAAGTCTTCTAGTTTATAAGATTTTTCTAAAGCGATATTTATATATTTTTTTCTTTGTTTTTTTGGCATATCGTCTATTTCATCTAATAATGATAAATAGCCTATCATTGAAGTTAGTGGTGTTTTTATGTCATGGGCTAGATAGACGATTAAGTCATCTTTTTTTTGTTCACTTTCTTTTCTAAGTCGTTTACTTTTTTCGTATTCTTTTTTTAAATGATTTAGATTTTCTTCGGCAAGATATAATTCTTCAGGTAGTTTTATGTATTCTGTTTCTTTGTCAAATAGTAATTTTGAAGCATCTGTTACGTCTTTTATGTATGTATATAATTGTTCAAGCGTTTTATAAAGTAAAATAAAGGTTACTGTTAACCAAACGATTGTAATTACTATAAAGATGCCTACGTCGTTATAAATACTATTAAAAATATTTATTAATCCAAAATATAAGTCTGGATAATAATTATAAAGCCAATTAAAGTTAGATATTCTGACAAGGCCAAATATAATGACTAATATTGAAATTATGATGGCTAAACAAATTATTTCCTTGATGGCAAATTTAATAAGTGTGTTTTTTATAAATTTATTATTTTTCAATTTTATACCCCACTCCCCATATTGTTTTTATATATTTTGGATTTCTTCCGCAATCTTTCATTTTTTCTCTTAAGTGTCTTATGTGAACCATGATTGTGTTGTTGTCTTTTTCGAAGTATTTTTCACCCCAAACTTTTTGGAAAAGTTCGTCTGTTTTTACTACGCTTCCTCTATTTGTACATAGGTGCCACATGATTGAAAATTCAATTGGTGTTAGTTCTATTTTTTTATCGTTAAATGTGAATTCATGGGTGTCGTTATTGATTATGATGTTTCTAAAGTCTATTATGTTTTCATCTCTTTGTTCATTATATTTTGTATATCTCCTAAGTTGGGCTTTTACGCGGGCTATAAGTTCTAATGGATGAAATGGTTTTGTTATATAGTCATCTGCTCCTATTGTAAGGCCACTTATTTTATCGATATCTTCTACTTTGGCGGTTACAAATATAATGGGAAAATTATAGTTTTCTCTAAGTTTTTTACATAATGAAAATCCGTCTATTTTGGGCATCATTACATCTAATATGGCTAAATCGATTTTTAATGTATTTATGTTTTCTAAAAGTTCATTGCTGCTGTAGTATTTATAAACGTTATAGTTTTCGTTTTTTAAGTATAATTCTATTAAATCGGCAATTTCTTTTTCGTCATCTACTACTAAAATATTCATAAGTATTTCCTTTCCTTTTTATTGTTATTATACCACTATTACTTTATATATTTATTAATATTTTCTTAAGATAATATAAAAATAAGTCAAGTAAGACTTATTTTGTGTGCTAAATAAAATGGCGTCCCAGAGAAGATTCGAACTTCCGACCTATCGCTTAGGAGGCGATTGCTCTATCCTGCTGAGCTACTGGGACATCCATTTAGATTATAACAAAAAAACGTACTTTTTTCTAGTACTGTTTTTTTATTTGTATGATTAATTTTACTTAGAGTTCATTTTTAAAATTTAAATTCGTATGTTACTCCTCAAGTGTGTTGTTTACTTGTTTTTGAATGTTGTTCATTGATTGTATCAATTATTTCTTCACTGATACTATATGGAAAGCCATCAGGATATTGTAATTTACATAGGCGTTCTATCTTTTCCCACATCTCAACATCTAATGTTATTGGCTCATCATCAAATATAATGTTTTTGCAATTATTTATTTGATTGAAATAAAAATCATGTTTGCCTACTGAAACTAAATATTGGGTTTTAAGTTGAGTGTTTATAGCTATTCCTATCGGTGTAGGTAATATAACTTGAGGTTTTTCTTCGTGAATTCTTCCTAAAAGTTCATCTAGTTTCTTATTCACATCTCGTTTTAATTGTTCATCTATTTCTCTGCTTATTTCTGCTTTTCTGTTTTCAAGTTCTTTTATTTCTTGTTTTATTTGTGTTAATTTTTCTGATAGACTTTCTGCTTCTTCTTTGGCAACTTTTAATGCGTCGTAATCTAAATTATATATTCCGGCGTTTTCTCTATCTTGAGCAAGTTGCTTTCTAATTGCATTTTCATCGGTATCTATTTTTTTATCTAAACTTAAGGCTGCTGAACATAAGGCGTGTTCGTCGATGTAGTATTGTCTTGCTTCTATTATATAATCTATTATTTCGTTTAGATGAGTTACTGTTTCTATAATACCTTGAACAATGCTTTTGTCTTCAAACAATAAGTAAAGTGATTTTATACTTTTAAAATTTGGTATAATTGTTGGGTTATTTAGGCAAACGCTTAGATTGTTTAAATAATCTAGTATTTCGCTTTGGTTTTGAATGTCGATTTGCGTACTGACAAATAATTCTTCAGCAAATTTAAATTGTTTATTAAAATCTACTTGTATATCGCTGTTAACAATTGTTTTTATGACTGATAAAATTAAGTCTTCGTTGGCATTGAAACAATATGCGTTTAGTTTAGCCATTGCTAGTTTGTAGTTTGTAATGGCAGAATTTATATGAGGATATTTTATTTCTTTCAAGTATTCTTCTAATTCTTTTACTTCATCTTTTTCTTTTTTAAATAACATTGGCTACCTCCTTGTGACTATTTGTTTCGTTTTTGGTTTTCTTTCGGCTTTATTAATGTCGTCTAAATCGTTAATTTCATCTGCTAAACTATATTTTTCATATTCGAATGGTTTGCTTAAGTCTTGAGATGTTGTTTCTACTAATTCATATGAGTAAGTTCCTTCTAGTTGTTTTTGAACACATGTTGAGTTTTTTGTTTTTGGGAAAAAATGTTCTATTAAAATATGATTTTTATCTACAGGAACTATTGTTGTGTCTATGGCATAACCTTCTATTGGAATGAATAGATATTGTTGTAGTGAACTAACTCCATATTCTTTTTTAGAATTAATTATAACTCTATTTGGATATATAGTGATATGTCCATATGTTAAAGTGCATGTGTTTTTTTCTTCGTAATCTATTGTTAAAAATAAATACGTATTTTCGGTTGTTTTTATTAATTTTTCTGGTATAGTTAATCCGCTTAATTCTAGATAAAAGTTAACTAGTTTTTGTTCTTTATCTGGTATAACTATATCTATATTCTTTTTTGATGAATATCTATTATTTTGGATGGTTTGTTCATTTTCTTCTTCTATTGAATGAATTATAGTTCCATATAGTTCGTTATCTGATGATTTCCAAGTGATAAACACTCTATCGTTTCTAAATTCTATTTGTCCAGATATTGGCATTACAGAATTGTTTATATATGAGGTTTTGAATAAAAGTGCACCTTTTTCAAAGTAGCAAGTAAATGTTATAAATGTTTCTTTTCCGTTTATAGTGCATGGGATACTAAATTTGTTTTTGTGACCATGAATATTGCCAAAACTTATTTCGCTTTCACCATTTAGTTCTATAATTTGTTTTATTATTTCTTTTAGGTAACTTTCATATTTTTTTATTTTATTTATATCTTTTTCGGAATTTAATAGGGATGATTCTTGTGTATGTGTTATGTTTGGTTGATAATTACCTATCTCCATGCATTTTTTTACTTTCTCTTCATCAAATTTACCAAAAACTATTATGTTTGGATTTTTTTGGTATTCTTCCCATACTTGCATTAATATGTCTAAAAATTCTGGATGTGTATAGTCTATGGTTAGTTCTTTTTCGTCGTATTTTATTTTTAATATTGGGAAATTACCTTCGTGCTTATCATATAAATGAACGAAGGTTAAGTTTTTTATGTCTATCATTATAAACTACCTAATCTTTTTATTTTTTGTGTTTCTGGTTCGATTTCTCCTGAAATTTGCGCTTTTACTAGGGCTGGCATACATGAATCTAATAATGAATCGATATCGCTTAGGGCGCTCATTACTCCATCGTAATGTTGTGATTTTTCTGATTGATATCTTGCTAACATATCTGTGCCTAATTTGAATTGTTTAGCGGTATGTAAAAGTGTTTCTCTTGTAATAAGACTATTATTATTTAATTCAATTGTACCTTCTATATTGTTTGTTAATCTATCTGCGGCTGAAGTTATGGTGCCATTTACTACAGACCTTACTTCTCTAAGACGTTCTAAACGTTTTTGGTCTTGTTTTATTCTAACTGCTAGACGAGAAAATACACTGACTGTAGGTGCGGTTACTTGAAGGAATTCATCAAATTTTATGTGTTGTTCTATAGCAAGAGCGTTGGCTAAATCTATTTGACTTATAACACCTTTCATTAATGTTTCTGATGTTTTTAATGAAAGTAAACGTTCTTTGGCTAAGTCTATTAACATTTTTTTACTCATATATTCATCTGGATTTGACATTTTTAATGGTTCTATTTCTGCTTCAAATCTTTCTATATCTGTATAACCTTGTTCGATTGTTTCGCCTAATTTTTGGTGAACTGCACTGACATAAATTTTAAATTCTGTTAGTTCTCTTGTATCACCATCTAGAGCAATCTTTTCTTTGAGCATATTTTCAGCAGTGTCTCTTATAGCGTCTAAATATGCAGTATATTCCTCTACGCTGTGATCGTTTACACTAAGTAGATCTACATTACCTCTAGTTATTTTGTTTATAGCGGTGCAGATACCGTTTGCTAGTTTGCTTTTTTTAAGTGTTGCTTTAGTTCTACTTGGTTCTTCTCCACTTAATGATTTATTAAATTCTTCAATGATTCTTATTGGATCAGAAAATTCATACTCTCTTACTGGGCTATTAGTAAGGGATGCAGGTATATTTTCTTTTAATTGTTGATAGTCATCTAAAACCTCGCTTCCATATAAGTATATAGATGCAGGATTATCTAAATCTATTCTTTGTATTTGTGTATCGTTTTGGGTAATTAATTCTTGGTTCATTTTAGTTTCCTCCTTTTGGATATTCTCCTAATTTTTTTACTATAGATTCTTCGTTTAAAACACTTTCTACTTCTTCTCCATTTAATAGTAATTCAGTTTCTATGGCTGTAAGTGTATAGAATAATCTGTCTATTTCTTGTTTTATACTATTAATTTGGCTTTGACATTTATTTGCTTCAATTTCACATTGCTGGATGTTATGATCAATATTATTAATTCTGCCTATAGTTTGATTAAGTTCGTTTTTTAATTCATTTAACTGATTTATTGCTTTTGGATTATTTTCTAGTATTGATTGTAATGTCTTAGCGGTTTCTAACATTTTTTGATTTTGCATTTGTTCCTTTTGAGAAAGACTTTTAATTTTGCGTTTCTTTATTCTTCTAGATAATCTTTCTATTGGTGCAAGTGTGTATTCTGTAGCAACTATTTCGGGAAGAACCAGCAGAGGAGATAAAAATGGTAATATCACTGCTGGAACACCTAAGATTGCACTAAAGAACAGCCATTCAAAGATGTCTTGTTTATCAACTTTACGGTCTATTAATTGGTCTATCTTATGAGTTATTTTTTGCTTTTTGGTGTCTAATTTTTGACTTTCAGTTTTATAATTATCTAACTGTCTTTGTATATCATTTGTTTCGTGTGTTTCAATTTTCCTTTTTATTCTTTCTACGTTCTCTTCCTCTACTTTTCTTTCTGTTGTTAGTTTTGTTCTATTGTCTTGGATGGCTGCTAATTGTAGTTGAAATGTTACTAATTCTTCTTTTTTTACTTGATATTTTTGAAACATCATTTGATATTTTTGTGTTCTATCTTTATCACCTTCATGCTCTGTATCAGGTGCTTGTTCTAGTGATGTTATTTTACTTGGAATTATATCTTTTGAAAAATGAGTATTCATAAACTTATATATTAAGGTGTTTTCGAAATCACCAGTATAATTGCTTGTGTTATCAAATGGTACTCCTGAAAAAAGTATTTTCTTTGCAAGGGCTATTCCTTTTATTTCATCAACTAGCCAGGTTATTGGTTCTACCTCTACCCAATAGGCTTGTCCTGTTTTGGCTATACGCCCGTCAGATAATGCTATATTGAAATTCCCGAAGTCAGGTACAATACGAATATATTTTTTTCCATTCCATTTATATTCAGCATGACTTCTTGTCCTAAACACTATATAATCATCAGGTTTTATGTCTTTAAAACCAGTTGTATATGTTTTTCTTGTAAGTGATAATCTACCTTTGCTATATTCTTCTTCTAGTTGAGAAGAAATATTATAAGGTGCTACAGTTTGCGGATATTCCCCATAATTCACTTCTATAAGTCCGTTGTTATATTGCTTACTTGAAGATGATGGAAAGAAAACCTCATTAGGTGTAATTAATACTGGACGTGCTCCTATACCAAATGTATCTAATGTGTTCCCTGGTTCAAACTTAATACCATTATAACCGACATATTTTGTTTTGGTCCACCACTTGCCTGTTCTATCTTTTAGCGTTGCCATTTCGGTTACAAATTGAAACGAAGATACATGTCCTCCCAATAAAATAGAAAAATCTGTTATAGCACATGTTGTACCATATTTCTCTATTATATCTAGTCTGTCAGGTCCAAAAGTTTCGTCTTCTTCTAAAAATGTAAAATTATTCATTTATAATCGCCTCTCTTTACTATTGGTGTTTTATTTATATTCTTCTTTTTGGATATTCTCCTAGTTTTTTCACCTGTTCTTGAGTTTGTCCTATGCTTTCTACTTCGTTACCTTGAAGTAATAACTGTGTTTCAGATACTAATAAATCATTATATATATCATCTACATCGCTATGTTTTCTTTTTATTTTATCATTATAGTCATCAAGTTGTTGTCCTTTTACTTGCAACTGTTTTTTTAGTAATTCTAGTGTTTGTTCACTTTGTTTTTTTTCGTTTTCTAGTTCATCTTTTGATTTTATATCATCTGGATTTTGTTCTAATAATAATTTCACCTTTTGGTTTATTTTTTTAATTGGTTTACATATTTAGTTTCTCTTTTTTTGTTTATACGTACTTTACGTTTGTAAAAAGAAACTTTAATATTTCGTCTAAATACAAACATCATATCTAAAATCAAAACTGGAATTATTGATGCTAAAAAAGCAGATGATAAACTCCAGCTAAATAACTGGTTTAATGTAGCAGTCATAGGTAGAACAAATATAGATAATAGTAGAGATGATATCCCAAATATCGAAAATGTTTGAACAATATGATCTTTTTCTTCCTCTTCTGCTTCTAATAGAAGGGTTTTTATGAATTTTTCACAATGTCTTTTTTCTTCGCTTGCTATATCTATCTGCTCTTTTATTTGTTCTACTTTATTATTTAAGTTGCTAGTTTGATTATTACATAAAGCATTTTTTATATGTATTAAACGTTCTGTATAAATTTCTATTTTCTTTTTTATTTCTGCGATTTCATCTTCAGTTTGACTCTGTTCTTGCTTTAGCCTTGATAATTCTTCCGTTTGTTGTTGGTATGTATTTAATATTGAACTATAGCGTTCTAGTTCATTTTTTTCTTTGCTATATAGTGAATTTTGTGTTCTGCTAAGATTTGGAAAATTACAATTTGAACGCAAAATATCTTCTTTTCCCATATATTTTCCCCCTTTTTTATTAATTAGTGGTGCTTATTATAGCAGATTTTTTAAAAAATGCAAATTCGTATTTTTGACTGAAATGCCTGTTATTTGAACTTGCCAAATTTAAAAAAAGAGTATATAATGTATTAAGTCAGTTTTTTTAATCTTAAGAAAGGAGAATTTATGAATTTTTTGAAAAACGATGAAACTGCAGTCTTCGCTTTAGGTGGACTTGGGGAAGTCGGAAAAAATATGTATTGTGTAATGCATAAGGACGAAATTGTTATTACTGATGCGGGAAATCTCTTTCCAGAAAGTGATTTAATGGGAATCGACTATATTATTCCTGATTTTACTTTTTTGAAACAAAATGAGAATAAAATTAAGGGGTTATTTATTACTCACGGACATGAAGACCATATTGGGGGTATACCGTTTTTATTACAATTAGTGGATATTCCAAATATTTATGCGCCTAATCAAGCAGTTGGGCTTATTAGAAGAAAACTTGAAGACAGAGGTATTAAATACAATAATTTACATGTTTATACGGAGAAAGATGTTTTTAAATATAAATATTTAACAGTAGAATTTTTTAGAACTACGCACTCTATTCCTGATTCTCATGGAATGTGTATTCATACCCCTAATGGTAATGTTGTTACCACTGGTGACTTTAAATTTGATTTAACACCTATTGGACCAATGGCTAATTTACATAAAATTGCTCGTCTTGGCGATGAAGGTGTAACATTACTTATGAGTGATAGTACTAATGCTTTAAGTGAAGGTTTTAGTAATAGTGAAACTAAGGTTGATGAAACTTTAGAAGAATTATTTACACGTCATAATAGTCGTATTATTATTGCAACGTTTGCTTCTAATATATACAGACTTAAACATATTGTAGATACTTGTAAAAGACATAACCGTAAAATTTGTGTTTTTGGTCGCAGTATGACTAATAATATTGAGATTTCTATTGAAGGCGGATATATTAAACATAAGGATATATTTGTTACACCTGAAGAGGCTAATAAAATGCCATCAGATAAAATTTGTTTATTATGTACAGGAAGTCAAGGTGAACCACTAGCCGCATTAAGCAGAATTGCACAAGGAACTTTTAGACAAATTAAACTTAGAGATGATGATGTTGTTGTATTTTCATCTTCTGCTATTCCTGGTAATGCGGTTAGTATTTCTAGAACTATTAACAGATTATATTTAAAAGGAGTTACAGTTTATACTAATACTTCTTTAAAAGATATTCACACTAGTGGTCATGGTAATCAAGATGAACTTAAGTTAATGCTTAGACTTGTTAAGCCAACTTATTTTATGCCTTTTCATGGTGAATATCGTATGCTTAAAACTCATGCTGATTTAGCAGTTGAATGTGGTATGCCAAAAGAAAATACTTTCATTTTAGGTAATGGAGATGTCCTTGTTATGAAAGATGGAAATATTAGAGTTGGTGGAAGAATTCCTGCTGGTGATGTATATGTTGATGGTAATCGTATTGGTGATATTAGTAATGCAGTTATGAAGGACCGTAAAATCATGGCTAATGATGGTATCATTGTTGTAATTGCTAACATAGATACTAAGACTAATAAATTACTTAGTATGCCAAATATTATAACTAGAGGATTTGTTTTGGTTAATGATAATATTGAGTTACTTAAAAAATTAGAAAACATAAGTAAAGATGCAATAAATAAAGTAATAAAAACTGGCGTTAATTATTCAGAAATTAAAAGTGAAATAATTAATAGTGTTTCTAATTATGTTAATACTCATACTGGAAGAAAACCAATCATTCTACCTGTAATTATGGATATTAAAAAAGACGTTAAAATTGGTTAACGTCTTTTTGCTTTTTTAAATTTACTATTTCTTCTTTAGTTAAGGCAGTAATGTCAGAGATTGTTTCTATATCCATATTTTTGCCAAGCATATTTTTAGCGATTTCTATTTGTTTTTGTTCGGCTCCTTTTTTCTCTGCTGCTTCAATATTTACTTGATTAACTTTCTCTCTGGCTTTTTCTTCATCATATAAACCTACTAATAATGGATCTTCTGAGAAGTCTATGATTCTTTCTTTCATAACTTTTAACTCCTTATCTCCTTTGGATACTTTTTCTAATTCTTTTTCTTTATCTATTGTTAGTAATAATAGTATCTTTTCTAATCTATTGATTTCTTCTTTTTTATTATAATACTTATTGGTGATTTCCTCAAGGTTTATTTGATAATTTATAAATGTTTCATCTAGACAATATTTTCCGTCTTTGCTCCGCATTTTAAATTCTACTATACTTTCGTTTCCAAATTTATTTAATTTATCTTTTTTATTAAAACATATTTGGATTATGCTTTTTATTTCTGTATAATTTTCTGCTTTATATAAGGATTTTGCGGCCAATCTGTGATGATATGAATTTCCTTTATTTAATGTTCCCTCATCTAATACTCCATTCATTTCTAAATTTATTCGATTATCTTCTATGTCTATTAATAAATCAGTTATTTTCCCTTTTTCTAAATATTTATCTTTTGGTAATTCTGTATTTACGAATCTTAGATTTTTATCTATATATGTTTTATCTATCCCTGTTATTTCCCCTATCATATATACTAATATTCCTTTTAGTTCATCCTGCTGTAATAATGTTTTAAATAAGCAGTCAGCGCATCCTGGGACTACTTCTCCTCTTTCTTTCATTTCTTTTAATTTTTCTATATTACTATTTATTAATGTTTTATATGGCATTTTACGCCTCCTTTCTTTTTAGTAAAATTTTACTAA
>JAAWSW010000024.1 GCA_022801735.1 Bacilli bacterium
TGAGTTCGAGTCTCACCCTCGCTACCATTTAGAATGTTAAAGTCTTGTAATTCAAGGCTTTTTATTATTATATAAGGGTTTAGGCAACATTTTATAGCCATTTTGTCAACCAAAAAAATCATAATAAACAATTATTCTTGACTAAAACAAGACCAAAATAAGACCAAAATAGAAGAATAAAAATAGGCTAAATGTCATTCCTTTCTTTTTACAAAATATAGTTCGTAAAAAATAAAAAAGATAGCGAACATTTGTTTACAAAAATCGAAAAGCGATGTATAATGGAAATAGTAAAATATAATTTGCTAAAAATGGTAAATATTTCCAATTACTGTTTTTGCCTTTTTTGTAAATACAAAAAAATATATAATTATGTTAGATGTATGCTGTGCGATGTAAAAAAGAAGAAGAAAGGCTGGTAAAAAAATGACTGATGAAGAAATTAAAGAAATATATTATTATTTAATAATAAACAAAATTGATATTGACGAGGTTTGTAATTTTATAAAAGAATATAAAAAGGACACTAAGAATGCTTAGTGTTTTTTAATACTTCAATTAATTGTATCGCTTGTTCAACATTTTCAATATTGTTTTCTAAAAGAACTTTCTTTAATTTTTCCGTTGCATCAATGTTTTCTATTTGATGTCCTAATAATTCATCTGTTGAAATACCAAAAAATGTTGCTAATTCTTTTAACTTTTCATAACTTGGTTGTGCTTTATTTAATTCCCAATTTGATACTGTACTTTTTTGAACATTTAACTTTTCAGCAAGTTTTTCTTGACTTAAGTTCAATTTATTTCTTTCTAATTTAATTCTATCTCCATACATGATAATCACCAATTAAATTATACCATATTTTCATTATAAATAAACACTTTTTAGTTGCTAAGTTGTAAAAAAATGAACAAAATAGTAAAAAAATGAACAAAAAGCATTGACTCGTACATTTTTCTGTGTTATATTTGTATTGTAACAGGGAGCGTACTTGTTATGAAAGGACAAAAAAAGACATTAAGTTCGGTCTGCAAACTAAAACTTAATGCCTAACGAATATACACTATTTTTTAATAGTAATTTTAACAAGTGAAATATCACCAGTTTTTATATTACTATTTCCAAATAAGTGTTTTAAAAATTGGAATATGTAAATCATTAATATCCTTTCGGTTTAACTATTCACATCACTCCTTGCTACAAATGACAGTTTTGGCATTTGTAACACTAATAAAATAACACAAATGCCTTGAATTGTCAATAAAACTGACAAGAAAGGTGTGATTAAAAATGAGAGAAATTAAAACAATCGATAAACAGTACTATTCTGTACTAGGTAATGAAGTTCGCAAAAAACGAAAAGAAAAAAGATATTCTGTGAATCATATGGCAGAAAAGATAGGTATTTCTAAACAAGCATATGACTATTATGAACTTGGTTTAGCAAAATTAAAACCAGAAACATGGGATAAAATCTGTGAAGTATTAGAAATTTATCCTAGTATAGAAATTCAAATAAAGATAGGACTGTAAACAATGAAATATACAATAGAAGGATTTAGTCAATTTGAAGTGTTAGAACTTTCTAAGTCTATGGAAATTAAAATAGATGTTATTGATTTGGTTATTTTAAGGTGGATAGTAGACTTTTATCCAAATATGGAAAAGAAAAGCATAGATGGAATTGAATATGCATGGGTTAATTATAGTTATTTATTAGAAAAACTTCCGATTCTAAATATAAATAAACAAAATTTGTATAGAAGATTAAAAAAATTGTGTGATGTACAAATTTTAGAACATAAAAATGTTAAGGATAAAGGGAACTTTTCTTATTATAAATTCGGTGAAAATTATAATAATTTAATATCTAACAAAAATGATATACCTTCTGTCAAAAATGACTTAACCTTTAGTCAAGGGCGACAGAACCCTTATGTCAAAAATGACCGAACAAATATTAATCTAACAAAAGATTATTCTAACAAAGATTATAATAACCCTATAGTCCCTTTAGAAAGTTTTGAAAAATTTTGGAAAGCATATCCAAAAAAACAAGATAAACAAAAAACTAAAAAATGGTTTGAAAAAAACAAGCCTAACGAAGAATTACTACGAACTATACTTGATAAACTTGAATTATTCAAAAAAACAAAGCAATGGGAAAATAAACAATTTATACCTATGCCTACCACATGGCTTAATGGTAAACGCTGGGAAGATGAAGTTATTGTCGAAGAGACAGAAACTGAAGAAGAAATGCTTGCTCGTGTTAAAAAAGAAATCGAAGAAGAAAAGAGGTTAGGAATTTGGTAATAGATGATTCACAAAAAATAATTAACAAAATAAAATCATTTAGACCATTTTTTCAGACTGGTAACAGTAAGAAAGAAGATACCGAATTTTTAAAAACATGGCATAAAGTATTTGAACCATATATCTACGATGATGTAGATAAAGCGTTAGATAGTTTCTTTAGTTCAGATAATTTTGGTAAAACGCCAGACCCTTATCAACTGGTTAAGGGTTTACTTACTGAAAAAGAAAAACAAAAACTTCAAGATAAGAATTCCATTAGAGTTTATTGTCCGCTTTGTAAAAAGCCATATGGACTATCAGAACTAGATATTCATTATGACAGATGTTCAAGTATTAATTACATTGTTAGTAATCGTCAGAAATATTTTGGCAAATCTACTAACATGGCAAAATTAAATTCGCTCACTGATAAACAGTTAGATGAGTTTTATATGAAATTTATAAGAGAATTAAGAGAGGTAGTTACTTCACAAGATGAACTTAACGCAATCAATAAACTACTTAGTGAAAGGAAATTATGAATAAAACAGATTTAATTTATGAATATTTAACTACAAAATGTGTTGGTAAAGAAAATCGTTTAAAATCAAATTTCTTTATGGATAAGTTTGATATTCATAATAATAAGACTTTTAGAAGTCATATAGAAAAAATGCGTGAAGGAATGCATGACAAATATCCAATTAGAATTGAAAGTATTTCTGGTCGTAATGGTGGCTATTATGTTAGACGACCTAATGAATCAGTTAATACTGTAGCGAAATTTAAACAACGCACAAGAAGAACTGCACAAAGGGCAAGAGAACTTGAAAAGGCTCCAGCACTTGGGCAATTCAAAATGAAATTTAAAAAAATATTTAGAAAAGGAAATTAATATGAGAATAAAAGATATTTTAAAAAAACAAGCAGATAAAGAACTACAAAAAAAATATGTTGAAATTTTGGAACAAGAAGAATCATCACTTAAACTTGTTAAACATTTTCAAGAAAGGTGCCAGGTGTTAAGTGGTGAAAAAAGAGAATTAAAAAAAGAACTTGCTTTGGCTAACGAAACAATTAATGAATTAAATGAATCATTATTAAAAGCAGATAAACAAATTGGTAAGTTGAAAAAGAAAATAGAAGAAAGTAAATGTAAAGGGGAAAAAATAATATGACAAAATTTAAGGTAGAAGATAAAGTAAAAACACTATATGGCGAAGGAAAAATAGTAAAAATAGATGATAGTTTGATTCCATATCATGTGCATTTAAACGATGGGATTCATTGGTGGTGTTGTGAAGACCGGTTAGAATTAATAAAACAAAACCAAACAATTCACATTTACAATGATGGAACTAAAACTACTGCAATTTTAAAAGAAGGAAAAAAGGTCGTTGATAAAGCAGAAGCCATTTGCCATAAAGATGATGAATTTGATTTTGCAATAGGAGCAGAATTAGCATTCAATAGATTAATCAATAAAGAAATTAAGGTAGGAGATACAGTTGAAGTTGTAGATAATGGAAAAAGTTATACAGCGTATGCAGACTGGTTTGAAGAAAACAACTGCAAAGATTTAGAAAAATATTTTGTATATCATAATCGACCAAAAGAAGGTTTATATGCTGAAGTTTTAGCAATAGGTGGACATAAATTATTTGAAGAAAAAACAATATTAGCAATTCAAACTGCTTTTAAAGAAGTATATTTAATTGAATTAGATGGTGTAAAGAAAGTAACTGAATAGGAGAATTAATGGAAAATAAAAAATTATCTTTATATGAAAAATTAAGTGAATTACAAAACAAATTAAATGTTCCTAAAAAACAATATAACAGTTTTGGGAATTACTATTATAGAAGTTGTGATGATATTATGGAAGCATCAAAACCAATTTGTAAAGAATTAAAATGTGTTCTTACCTGTGAAGATAAAATAGTTTCATGTGATGGTAGGTTTTATGTAGAAGCAACTGCTAGACTACATGATTTAGAAACAGGAGAATCAATTTCGATAACTGCTTCTGCTAGAGAAGATGAAACTAAAAAAGGAATGGACGGTAGCCAAATAACAGGTGCAAGTAGTTCTTATGCAAGAAAATATGCTTTAAATGGTTTGTTACAGTTAGATGATAATAAAGATGCTGATACAAATGAACATTATAAACAAAATAAAACAAACACAACTAAAAAGGCAACAACTAAAACAGCAAGTATTAAAACATCAATAACAGATGCACAAGTAAAAACATTACAAATTTTATTAAAAGAACAACCAGAAGGTACAAAAGAAAAATTATATGCAAAATTAAAAATTGAATCATGCAAAGAATTAAGTTCTGCAAACGCAGATAAAATAATTAAACAATTAAGAGAAAAAAAGGAGACAAAATAATATGAAATTTGAAACAGGAGATATAGTAGAAATTAACCAACTCGCAACTATTGCTGATATGTCAGCTAATCATTGGAATGGTTGTCAAATACATACGCTTGATTTTTTGGCAAAATATGCTGACAGTGGTAAACGATTCGAAATAGAAAGAGTTGGATGTGGACATTGCGAGTTAAAAGGTATATTTTATAGAAATGGAGATGAACTGTTAGTAAATGAAAACGTTCTTAAGTTAGTAAGAGAAACATCAAAAGAAATGACACTAACGCAAATTTGTGATGAATTAGGTTATGAAATTAAAACTGTAAAGGAAAATGATTAATGAAAGAATTAAAACTTACTTGTCACGTTGAACATGATGATTATGATGATAGAGACACTTATCAAGGAATAAACAGTCAAGAACATAATATTTGTTTTAGTGTTTGCAATTTAGAATGGAACCCAGAGGATGCCATTATTGGTAGAAGTTTATTTACTGCTGATGATTATATACAAGCATTAAATAAAGGCATTGAATTAGCAAAGAAAGGCTATGACAAGGTTATTTACGAAAGGGTGGTAAATGAAGATAAGTAATAAATTAAATCTACCACAACCATTTGTAGATGCTGTGCAGAGCGATTATAAGCCAAAGGAACATCAATATAGTGTGACTACTATATTGAATCCTACAAGGCAAGTTATTTTATCAAGAAGATATAACGATGAAATTGTGCAAGACGTAGCAGATATGATTTGGATGTTATTTGGAACAGCGTTACACACTGTTTTAGAAAATGCTCAAGAAAGTGAATCCCAATTCAAAGAAGAATATCTTAAACAAGATTTAGAAATATTAGATGAATCTTTAAAAGGATATTTCTTGAGTGGTAAAGCGGATTTATTAGATGCCTTACAAAAAAGGATGACTGATTATAAAACAACTTCAGTTTATAAAATACTAAAAGGCGATTATGATGACTGGTATAGACAACTATTAATTTATGCTTGGCTATTTACCAAAATTGGTTTTGAAGTAGACAACGCAGAAATAGTTGCATTATTAAAAGATTGGTCTAAGACAAAAGCCAAAGTGGACAAGTCATATCCACAGTTACAAGTGCAAGTCGTGCCATTTAAATTTAATGATAAAGATTTTGAATATATTGAAGAATATATCAAAGAAAGATTTTTAGAATTAAAAAAATATGAGAATGTTCCAGACGAAGAACTTCCAATGTGTACTGAAGAAGAACGTTGGAATAATGGAACTAAATATGCAGTTAAGAAAAATAAAAATAAAACTGCAGTAAGGGTATTAGATACCTTAGAAGAGGCGGAAGCATATAAAGACAATTTACAAGAAAAGTCTGATAAAGATAACTACTGGATTGAAGAAAGACCAGGAACGGATACGAGATGTATAGATTACTGTAATTGTCATGACTTTTGTCCTTATTACAAACAAAAATACAAAATAAAAGAGGAAGGTTGATAAAACATGAGAGACATTACAATTTTTGTAAAACATACACCAGAATACATTATAAGAAAGGGCTGGGAAGTTATAGATGCTTACTATACTTATGAAGATGCCAAAATAAAAATCGAAAAATTAAAAAAGCAAGATAAAAAAGGTAACTATAAGTTAGTTGTAAAAGACGGTAAAAAGAATGGTAAAAAACTATCCGAAAGAATTATGTCATATTTAGAAATATTTGTATCTAAAAATAATGACTTAAAAAAATTAGATAAATTATTAAAAATCGATGAAAATATAGATGTTCTATTCTCTGATGTGGAAGAAACAGAAGACTATCAAAAAGACAAAGTTATGAAGCAAAGATGTGAATATGTTGAACCAAATTATGAAAATGGAATTGAATATCCTAAGTATTTAAGTATATCAAACGGAGATTATAAGGACTTAATTGCTTATAACCCAAACATAGTAGAGAATAATCAAATTTTAGGAATGAAATTGATTGTAAGAGGGAGAAAAAAATGAATTTAAATTTTAATTATCCAATAATGATTTTCAGAAAGGATTTTGATAACGGAACCGTTTATAGAATGGGAATCAGCAAAAAGAAACAAGATGGTTCTTATGAAAATGGTTACATTAATTGTCAATTTAAAAGAGATGTAGAACTAGACAATAAAACCAAAATATTACCGAGCGATGCTTGGCTAACATTTTACAAAACAAAAGACGGACAAACTGTTCCATATGTATTTATAAATCAATTCGAGTTAGTTGAAGAAGAAATGTTTGAATTGGATATTGATGAAGTTCTTTCTTCAGAGGAAGATGAGCAAATCGATATAGATGACAACTTCTTAGACGACTAATGATTATAAGTTGCATAAAGTCAGCCGAGTTAGCACTCCAGGTTATTAACGAGGAATTACTACATAATCCTTCTGAAGATTTATTAGAAGAAAAAGAAATACTAGAAAACAGAATTAATTTTTATAAAAGCAACTTATCGAAAATGCCAGAAATAGAAAACAGATTATATTACAAAATTGAATATGAAGGTAAATCTATTATGAAGGCAGTTAATGAAGTTGCTGATGAAAATTATTACAATGATATAAAACCTACAGACCCAACTTGGATTTTTCGAAAATATTTAAAAAATATACGAAAATATTTAAACAACAATGAAACGACAATTTAGAAAGTGATATAACATAATTGTCAGGAGATAATCCTGGCTCCATTCGGACCATTATGCATTTAGTTGCATAATAATCACCTCCTTTCTAGGGATGGATAGTATTAATTTACTATCCTTCACATCTCGGGGTAGAGTAGCGGTAACTCACTGGACTCATTATCCAGAGGTCGCAGGTTCAAATCCTGCCCCCGAAACCATTTGTTCCTGTGGCGAAATGGTAGACGCTGTGGACTTAAAATCCACTGGAATTTATTCCATATAGGTTCAAATCCTATCAGGAACACCAAATAAAGTAAGATAAATAGGAGTGATAATATGAATGAATTAGAAAAAATATTTAATACGAAGCAAACAGAAAATGGTGATGTTGCATACAAAACAACAGGTAATAATTTAGCAGATTTGCTATTTTTAACTCCATTTTTTGAAAAACACCTAGACCAAGTAAATATTGGACAAAGTGATAGAGAAAAACTGCTTGCTATGTACATCAGAGACCCTAGATATGGAATGGGTCGTAGAGACTTAGGAAGAAAACTTATGCAATTATCAGGCGTATCTTCCCACGACATAGTAAAAGCAGGAAGGTATGACGATTTATGGCATATTCCTACAAATAGCAATTTAGGACTTCTTCAACTTTATCTTGCAGATAATAATGTGCTTGCTAAAAAGTGGATGCCTAGACTTACTGGGAAAGATAAAAAAATTGCTAAAGCATTATGCAAAATGTGGAATATTTCTGAAGAAGAGTATCGTAAGTTAATCAAAACAGATTCTACTGTAGAATATAAGTTATCGTATGCAGAAAAAGAAGAAGGAACACCTTTAAATGATTTATTTAATAAAGGTTCATATAAACATCCTTTAGTAGATAAAATCAACTTTGAACAAGTCCCAAGTATGGCAATGCATAAATATTTACACACTTTCTCTACAAGAGAAGATATGAAAGATAGATTTGCTAAATACATTGAGGATGTAAAAGAAAATAAAAAGAAGGTTAATACATCTACTGCAAACGTACATGATGCTTATAAAACTGCGACAAAAGGAACAAATGAAGCATCTGACATAATTGCTAAAAAGACAGTAGAGAATGCTACCTTAGGTGTAGAATTAGATGCTATTTGTATCTTAGACACATCTGCTTCAATGAATTGGGGAGACAATGTACAAGAAAAGGCTAATTCAGTAGCCCACGCAATAGCAACTAAATCAACTTATGCACCTAATCAAATAATTTCTTTTTCATCAAAACCTAAGTTAATGACAATTAAAGGTGATACATTAAAAGAACAATATCAATCAATGTATACTGGAGATTGTAGTAATACTGATTTTGGAAAAGTTATGAAACTATTACAAAAATTAGACAAGTATCCAGAATATCTAATTGTATTAAGTGACATGGAGTTTGATTGCGGTTCTAATCAAACAAAAAAAGAAACGATGGAACTATTCAAAAAACATGGTGCTAATACCAGAATAATTTGGTGGAATTTTAATGATAGAAATAAAACTATTCCAGAATTTGATGAATATGGAAATATATATTTAAGTGGTTATAATATCCAAATGCTAAAATTGTTGGAAAACAAATTTGACATGACTGCTTATGTAGATAAAATTCTAGAAGATTATAAAAAGAAAATAGGTAAATAATAATTAAATGCCCATTACAGCAAAAAACTTCCGATTGATGGATGTAACGTTGGTTCGAATCCAACTTAGTTAATTTAACTAATAGTCAAGTGGTTAAGACGCATATTAAATGGGCATTGTACCTTTTCTAACTATATAATTTTAAAAGGTCGTACAGCAAAAAAAATAAGTCGTTTTATTTTGGTTGAAAAAGAAACATTACCCTGTCAAGGTAAGAGAGTGACCTTTGTTTAATTTAACAATATTTCAAGCCCATTACAGCAAAACAAAAAGATAGAAATAATACATTTAATGTGTATAACAATATATGATATTGTTCAAACTGACAAATATAGCATCATAGTAAGGGCTTTGTATAAAAACACTGTGATGTGAAAACTTGTCGCTTACTAATGGTATATGTACTCTTATATCCCGATTAGCACATTGGTAATCGGAAATCTATTGCAATAGTGTATATCATTGGTAAGGTGCTAATTAATAGCACAATTGGGGATTGCATTCGCAGTCGTACTGTCTAATTGTGGATAGTGTACTGGTATTTATGAAATGTTGTAGGTGGCGATAGCCCAAAAAGCAGTTTAAAACTGTGATAGGGAATGAACCTAGCATTCTACCTATCTAGGAAACAAAATAGTAAATATTGGTACGGTTTTCGGCAGGTAGCCAAGTGGTAAGGCATTGGATTGCAAATCCTTGACCGTTGGTTCGAGTCCAACTCTGCCGTCCATAGTATCACTCCTTTCTTTTTACAAAGATATGGCTTAAGTGGAAATAGCCACCCACAGAATAAGCCACATTGTGGTTTTTTCCATTATGAAAGGAATTAATGCAAAATAACGGTAAAAGGTTTGAAACTAATTTTAAAAATAGTGTTCCGAAAGATACATATATCTATCGTTTAAAAGATGGAAGTGCTTCATGGGACAAAGGAACAAGAACAAGATTTCAAGCAAAAAATATTTGTGATTTTATTCTTTATAAAAAACCATATTTATTTTTATTAGAATTAAAATCAACAAAAGGTAAAAATTTGCCAAATTCAAATGTAAAAACTAATCAATTAGAAGGATTATTAGAGGCTAGTAAGTATGATGGAATCATTTGTGGAATAGTTATAGAGTTTAGTGAACAAAATGCTACATATTTTATAGAAATTAGCCAATATAAGAGGTTTTTGAAGAATACGAGTAGAAAGTCCTTACCACTTGATTATGTGGCTAAAAATGGTGTTAAAATCGATACAGAAAAGATGCGAGTAAATAGTAAATTTGATATAGAAAAAATGATAAAAGATATAGTAGGGAACAAATGAAAGTTATAATAAGAAATTTAGAAAAAGAAGATAAAAAATATAAATCGTGTAAAGAGATAAAAATACTTCCATTAAGTGATATACATTTAGGAAGTAAACAGTTAAATAAAAAATTACTTCTAGAAGCAATTGACCAGGTTAAAAATGACCCATATACATTTACAATATTAAATGGTGACTTAATAGATATGACATTAAAAAGTAGTGTTGGTAGTGTTTATGAAAATGAATTGTCACCAATGGAACAAGTAGAACAGTTAATAAAATTACTAGAACCTATAAAAGATAAAATATTAGTTGTTAGTATGGGTAATCATGAACGCAGATGTGAGAAAGAAACAAATATAGATGTGTTAAAACTTGTATGTAGTCAGTTAGGTATACTTGATAAATATGCCAATGGTGTTTGGTATTTATATTTGTATTTTGGGGAAAAAGTACAAGGAAGAAAAGCCCCTATGGTCTATACCATTTCAGGTTATCATGGAAGCGGTGGCGGACGCGGAATCGGTGGAAAAGCCAATCGTTTAACCGATATGTCAAATATTGCTGTTGCAGATTTGTATATAATGGGTCATACTCATACACCAATGGGGATGAAAAAGAGTATATATATTCCTGATTATAGTAATAAATCGCTTACATTAAGAGAAATGCATTACTTAATGACTAATTCATTCTTAGAATATAATAATTCTTATGGCGAAATACAAGGTTATCACCCTTGTTCAACATCTTTAACAGAAGCAATTTTAGATGGAACAAAAAGAAAGATAAAGGTAGTAATTTAATGATAGAATTTAATTATGAATATGAATATGCAGATAAAACAATAGAAAATGTAAGTGTAACATTAGACTCAAACGCAAGTTATATAGAAGACATTTTAATGTATTTTAAGAAATTTTTAATCATGTGTGGGTATTCAGAAGAGCAGGTTAAAAAAATAGAATATAATAAAAATTCAAAAGAGGAAACTTTAATTAAAATTATAAAAGAAATACATAGAGAATTATCTTTGTTGAAATCAAAAGAATGTCCTGATGAAGAGTTTAAAAATATACCATATGAAATAATTGAATGGATAGAAGAGTTAGGAATAGTTAATGACAAGAAATAATAGGAACATTTCTTTTCTTACGTTTGTCAACAGAAAATACAGAAAACTATCTGGACAATCACCAAAAGTGATATTGTTCTATGATATAGATGATTATATGTTGTATTTATTTTATGATGTATATAACGAAGATGCAGAAAAATATTATTATAAACTAGAAGAAGATTTAATTGAGTATGTTAATCTACAGTTAGGGATAAAGAAGAGGAAAACTAATGCAAAATAATATAGCAAAATCGATTTCTGAAAAGAAGGATAGGGAAACTATTCAAAGGCAAACTATTTTAAACGAACTTCAAGAATCTTCTAAGGAATTTATACTTCCTGAAATCAAAAAAAAGGCGACAGAACTATCGGAATATATAGAAGAAAATATCGATAAAGGGAAAAATGGTTTAACAGCAACTTCAATATTGCCATTAATTGCCAAACGTAGTTTAACAGACCAGGCGTTAGCAGGACATATTACATTTACACCACAAGAATTAGCCATAGCATTTGATATATATGTACAAGTAATGAGTGAGATAAATAAATATACCAGTTTTCCGCCTTCTAAGCAGACTTTTTGTTTATTTACAGGCATAACCACTCAAACATACAATAACTATCTTCAAGACCCAGAAAAATGCGAAATAATGAGAACTATTGAAGATTATATTACAGCAAATAAACTCGTATCGGCTCAATTAGGGGAACTAAGAGAAATATCTACTATGTTTGAATTGAAGTCACAGCATGGCTGGGTAGAGGCACAGGCACCTGTAGTTATAGAGCATAAAAAGGAAACTAATGTTGATGATATTAAGAAAAAGTTAGCGGCGATTAAAGGAAAAGTGATAGATGCAGAATATGAAGAAAAAAAATAAATTTGACAAAATCAACAACCTGCAAACTATTTCACGAACAAGGAACCTGCAAACTATTGGGGCGAATCGGGAAAAGATAGTAGGTGTAAAATTCGATACAAATTCTAAAGGTAGTCAGAATAAAATATATTATTATAGGACGACCAAAAATTTAAAAGTAGGGGATAAAATCAATCCTACAGTAGTAACAGGTGGTAAGCCTGATAGTGTAGTAGTAAGTGTTGATAGTATTGATAAAAGAAAATATAATAGTCTTAAGGAATTGGAGTTATAAGGAGTTATAAAATGAAAGAAAAAACAATAGGACAAGGAGTTAAATTTGAAAGAATCAGACGTATTACTGGTTATTTAGTAGGTACAACAGATAGATTCAATAACGGAAAAAAATCCGAGGAAAAAGACAGAGTTAAGCACTCTGTAAAAGATTTTACAAATAAAAAAAACCTTAAATAGGGTTTTTATAATAAATCTTCCTCTTTTAGTTCGCTTATAATAGATTCGTCGTTATAACCTGCATAATAACAGGTGTTTTCTTTAATAATATCTAATACTTTATCTATTTTTTCTATAATTTCTTCCCAAGATTCGCCTTCTAGTGTAACTTCTTCACCTTCATGTAAAAATAAAGTATATTGTTTTTTGTTTTTCAAACTTTCTCCTTCAACTGTTTTTTTAATCATAACAATCTTCCTTTCTTTTTTTGATTAATTTTATTATAATCCTCCATGGATTCTATAAATATCATAAACTTCATTATCACAGTTTTTACAAACTTGTGTCATTAAATTTATTTCATTTAAATGGAAATACTTGCCACAGCCTTCACATTTCATATATAAATTTATATTAGTATTATGTTTTCTAGCGGGTTTGAAGTAGTTGTCTATAATGTATTGCTCAATTTCTGTGATTGTCATATTTCTTATATCCATAACATCTAATTTTTCTTTTAATTTTTCATTTTCTATTCCTAATTCAACGATTTTTTTTGTTGGATATTCAAATAAACTTTTATATATGTTTTTTTCTTCTTCACTCATATTATAATTCCTTTTTAAAGTTCTTCTTTTATTTCGCTTAAATCGTAATTTTCTCTTAGGTTAATTTTTTCATTCATTTTTTATTCCTTCTTTCTTTTTTTAATTGTAATCTATTTTTAATAAATTGTAAACATCTTTAGTTTCATTAACATTAAATTCTTTTTTATAATTCTTAAGCCATTGAGTATAAGTTCCTTTTGGTAAGTGTGTCTTTTTTAAAGCCTTTTCCATAGTAAGACCGCTTTCTATTTGTAATTTTAATGTTTTAACAAAATTTTCAATGGTGGAGTATTTTCCTTTTGGTTTGCCTAATACTTTACCTTGCATTTTTGCTTTTTCTAAACCTCTCTTTGTTTCGTTTGATACGTCATCAATTTTTAAACATGCACCGTAAGCCACATTATTAAATATCATACTTTGTAAATATTTATCGGTCAACGTCATTTCTTTAACCTCTTCAGTTGGTAATTTGGCACTTAGCAATTCATTATTTACTACTATAATATTAATATCTGCATATTTTAAATAATGCCATGCTCTGTCTATGTTGTCCCATTCTCTGCCAATTCGAGACAAATCAGCAACAGAAATAAAATCTTTCTCTTTTGCTTTATTTAATATAGTTTGATAGCCTAGACGGTCATTTTTTTTACCTGTATATTTATCACAATAAATATTATTGATAAATACTTTTATATTTTTATTTTTAAAATATTCATATATTTGTATTATTTCTCTACCGAATTCCTGTTTTTTTGTAGATGTTCTTAAATATATAAATAAGTTGCAATTATAATTTTCATAAAACCAATTATAATCTACAAAAACATCATTGAGTTTGTATTTTTTAATAAATTGTTTAAACTCTTCAATTTCACCCCAGTTTTTACCATTTATGTCTTTTAATTTATTTGTATCCATTATTAAAACTTTTTGAATATTTTCTACAATTAAATTATTTAATTCCATTTGCAATTTCCTTTCCGTAATTTTATTTTTTTTGATATTCGTTAGCAATATCTACAAGCCCACTAAAGGCTCCTAAGAATCCCGCTATTAGCATTAATAAGCCATTACTTTTCTTTTTTTTAGCCATTAACATTCTCCTTTTTTAATAATAAATTTGTTCAACGTCAAATAAATCAATTATATTGTAATTAACGTTTAATTCATCAATACCTTTATAAATATCTTCGTTTGTATATATTCCTTCTAACTTAATTGTAACTTTATTAATTACTTCATATAAATCATTTATATCTACAGGTTTATCAAATATAATTAAATCAGTGTAATTGTTGTCACTATTATCTGTTAGTAAAAATTTTGTTATTTTATTTTCCATAACTATGCCTCCTTGAATTCAACTTTTTTAATAATAATGTTTTTACATTGTTTGATAGATTCTAAATGCTCTATACATTCATTTATATTATTAAATGCATTATTTAATTTTAAGATTTCGCCCGTTGTTTTCTCTAAAATTGTTATTTTACTTGTCATTTTTATTCTTCCCCCTCTGTTAACTCGTCTAAATCGTCGATATCAAAATTCACAACACCTAAATTTCTTAAATCGTCCAATAAGTTAATTAATTTACAATAAGCCCTTGCCCCTTTTTTAGTCATGTATTCATAATCGGGTTCTCCGTCATAATATCGACCAACAACTTTAGGCTTTTTTAAAAATAAATTTCCTTTAAGTCCAAAATATTCTTGTAAAATTTCTTCTAAATTTTTCATTTTAATTCGTCTCCTTTACATTTCCATCCAAATACAATAAATTTGGTAAAAATTATAATCCCAATAATAATTAATAATTTTATCTTTTTCTATTCCATTTTCTTCCCATATAATTTTTAAAGTATCTTTGTCAATTGATTCACAGTCAATAAAATGCCCATCGATTCCATAGTCTTCTTTAGCATTTTTATACCAACTATTATTAATTTTATCCTTTAAATAAATTTTTAATTTTTCCATTTTCTTAATCTCCATTTCTTGACATTTTTAATTGTCTATTATATAATGGAAATGCTGAAAGGGTTATGTAGTAATTCCCTGTTAGGCATTTTATAGAGTTATTAAATTAATTGCGTGTTGGATTGCTTTTATTTTTTAACTCTTTTTTTGTGTCAAATTCTATCATTTGAAGTACTATATAAAATGATATTGACATATACAAATATATAATTAATGATACATCAGTTAGAAATACTTTAGATATTATTAATGTTAATAGTATTACTACCCATGTTTTTAATTTTCTAGTTCCAGTTTTTCTCATAAGCACCAACTCCTTTTTATTAAAATTGATACCTAACAAAGATTAACTAAAACCCTTCACATTTTCCATTTGTAATAGAACTTTATTTCCTTATCTATTACACTTTAATTATAACATTTTTTAGTCCGAAAGTCAATGAAAATACATGTTTTTTTAACAAAAAATACACTTTTTTGCCCTTGTTTTTAAAAGGGAAGTGACACTTTTATAACAGTATGTAAATGTATCAAAACAAGCCATTATTGCAGTCATTATATTTGACTATATCTATATATGAAATGCGTCTATACAAGGCTTTATATATGCAGTATGGCTATATATGATTAGGTCTATATATAGTTATATAACAGGGTAGTATATATGGGTATATATAGATAGGTATATATTGATATATATTGAAATAGATATATTATTAAATACAACTATTATTAAACAAAGATATTATTTATTATTTATTTAGCATAACTTATTTATTAAAAAATATAACAAACTATCAAGTGTGTTTCTAAACAAAAAAGCATTGATATTATTGTGATGTTTTATTATTTTATTTGTGATTATGTATGATAGTATGATATTGTATCAATATATTAATATAAATGTATTAAAGCCTTTATTTTCAAAGGGCAAAGTTAGTCCTTTAACGTTCGTCTATATACTAAAGATACCCCAACCCTATTTTAAAAAGTGCCTATAGGGGTCTACTTACCCTCATAAATATACACAATATATAAAAAGAGTTTCTTATTTATCCATATTTTAATATACCTTTATCCAATAAGCGCATTATTATCCATATAATGTGCTTTTTTAATGGAATAATTGGCAATATTTTGTATACGACAATGAAACAACAATGCACTAAATGATATTTTAAACATGGAAGTACATTAATGTAACTGTTCAATGGTAAACCCCTTTACAAAAGGTGTTAAAACCCAAATATAAGGTGAATTCAGACTTATAGGATAAACTTTGAAAAAATAGGTAGTTTGATATTGATAAATAAGGGTAAAACGGCAAAAAGTATAGTTGCAGAAATGGGCTATGAAATAGAAATTTGATTGTCAAAAACGACAACGAAAGGAAAGATTATACAAAATGTTAATAGATGAAGCGATTGAAGGGTGATTAAATGAAAATAGAAGAAGGAATGTATGTAAGAACTAAATATGGTCTTATTAGAAAATTAGATAAAATAACTAAAGATATATATAGTTTTCAAGATAGATTATGTTTTAAAGAAGATATAGATAATTTTATTAAAGAAGCAAGATTTAGTTACGATATAATTGATTTAATTAAAGTAGGAGATTATGTTAATGGCCAAGAAGTTATTGCATTAAGAAAAAATATCAGTGAAAGAGATATTCATCCTAGTAGTAAGGATTGTAATATATTTATTCAATATACAATAGCAGATGG
>JAAWSW010000025.1 GCA_022801735.1 Bacilli bacterium
TTTTTTTTTTTTTTTTTGAGGTATTCTGGATTTATAAGAAAATAAGTAGGAGGGTTATTATGCGTCATAGAAGAAGAAAATATAAAAAACAAAGAAAAATAATTGTGTTTAGTATAGTAGGAATACTTTGTATAATGAGTGCGGGATATGCGGCGTTTCAAACGAATCTAAGTATAAGTGCGAAGGGGAATATTGTAGAAAATAATGCTGCACATCAATTAAAAAGAAACGTGGTTTCGTCTGGTGATGGATTATATAAAGATGTAACAGAAGAGGGGAGGTATATTTATAAAGGTGGGAATCCAGATAATTATATTACATTTAATGATGAAATGTGGCGAATAATTTCTATAGAAAAAGATAATACACTAAAAATAGTAAGAAACGAAAGTATAGGAAATATATCATTTGATCCAGGGTATAGTACAAGTATAGCAGGAGTAACAACTTCAAATTCAGTAGTGGGAACAAGATATACAAATATAAGTACAGATTATTGTTATTATGATAATAGAACACAGTCAAATTATTATGGATGTAATGTATGGGGAAGCAAAAGTACAATGCTTAATTCATTTGGAATAAATATAACAAAGATGCCAAGGCAAGTAGGGGAAAGTACAACATATGACTTACCAGAAAACGAAGCATACTTAAATACATATTTAAATAGTACATGGTTTAGTAATCTGCCAACAGATATAAAGAATAAGGTAGATAGCCATTTATGGAATGCGGGACTATTGAAATTTTCAAATAGTCAAACATTAGAAACAGATTTACAACAAGAATCTGCATATAAATGGAGAGGAAAAGTCGGATTAATGAATGCCACAGATTACGTAAAAACAAATACGAATAATAGTTTATGTGGAACTGTGTATGCCAATATTTATGATATTGGAAACTACGAAACCTGCAAAACCACAAGTTGGTTACCGTATGGTAATTCTCAATGGACAATTTCGATGTATTTTAATTTGAATGCTCGTTATGTGTGCGGTGTCAGTCCAACAGGTTATGTTGCTGGTAGTACCGTGGGTGGCATTCTTAGCGTCCGACCAGTTTTGTTTATTAAATCTAATGTTCATTTAAAAGGTAGTGGAAGTGAAGATAATCCCTATGTTATAAAATAAAGTTTTAAGTTTGTCTTAAAACTTTTTTGTATGCTTATTCATAACACTTTCTGTCTTCAAATGAATGATAAGATAAAAATATATTTTGATGTTTGAGTTTTTCTTTAAAAAAAGTCGAAAATACGTTATAATATATAGTGTTAGAAAGTTAGTGGTAGTATGGAAAGAAAAGATGTTGATATAGAGAAAGTTACTCCAATGATGAAGCAATATTTGGAAATTAAAAATGCGAATGAAGATTTAATAATCTTTTTTAGGCTTGGAGACTTTTATGAAATGTTTTTTGATGATGCGATTTTATTGAGCCGTGAATTAGAACTTACTTTAACTGGAAAGTCTTGTGGGTTAAGTGAAAGGGTACCTATGTGCGGGATACCTCATCATGCGGCTAATGGGTATGTTGATAAACTAATTGAAAAGGGATATAAAGTAGGTATTTGTGAACAAATTGAGGACCCTAAAGAGTCTAAGGGTATTGTTAAAAGAGACATTATTCAAATTATTAGTTCAGGTACTGTTATGAATGGTGATACTTTAAAATCTGATGATTTTAATTTTATTGCTAATATAGTTGATTTTAAGCATGCGTATGGTGTTAGTTATGCGGATGCGTCTACTGGTGAAATTTATGTATTACTTGTTCCTCATAATCCTTCTAAGGTTGTTTCGGAGATTATTAATTTAGGGGCTAAAGAAGTTGTAATAACAGATAAAGTTGATAAGATTATTTATTCGATGCTAAAAAATCAATTCCATTTACCAGTAACTATTACTTCTGAAACTACTAATGGTTATAAAAATGCTTATGAACATTTAGGTGATCAAAGACATATTGAAACAGTTAAACATCTGATTGCTTATATTGAAGGAAATCAAAAACGTGGACTTGATCATTTGCAGCCTGCTTTGGTTAGGGAAAATAAAGATCATTTAAGAATGGATGTTCATACTAAAAGAAATTTAGAACTTACCGAAACGCTTAGATTAAAACAACGTAATTTTTCTTTGATTTGGCTTTTAGATAAAACTAAAACGGCAATGGGAGCAAGACTTCTAAAGAATTTTATTTTAAATCCTTTAATTGATAAGGAAACTATAGAAAAACGTTATAATTGTGTTGATACATTACTTAATGAATTTATTTTAAAAAGTGATTTAGAGGATTATTTAAGTGAAGTATACGATTTAGAGAGATTAAGTGGTAAGGTGGCTTTTGGTAATGCGAATGCTAGAGATATGTTACAACTAAAAAGTTCTATTAGGGTGTTACCACAAATTAAGGAAATTTTGGAAAAAATTAATTTTCATAAAAAGTTAGAAAGTTTAGATGAACTTTATAATCTGCTTGAAAGAAGTATTTATGAAAATCCCCCTATGAGTTTAAAAGAAGGCTATTTAATTAAAGATGGTTATAATGCAGAAGTAGATGAACTTAAAGAATTACGTAAGGGTGGTAAAGATTTTGTTGCTCGTTTTGAGATGGAGGAAAGAGAAAAAACCGGAATTAAAAATTTAAAAGTTGGTTATAACCGTGTATTTGGTTATTATATTGAAGTTAGTAAAGGGAATATAGATGCGGTTAAAGATGAATTTGGTTACCAAAGAAAACAAACTTTAGCAAATTGTGAAAGATATATAAGTCCAGTACTTAAAGAAAAAGAGGCACTTATTTTAAATGCTGAAGAAAAAATTGTTGAACTTGAATATAATATATTTAATCAAATTCGCGATGAGGTTAAAAAATATATTCCAAGATTACAGGAAATTGCTAAAGTGGTAAGTGAGGCTGATGTAATGTGTAGTTTTGCTACTGTAAGTGAACAGTATAATTATGTTAGACCAACTTTAACTGAAAATGAACTTTATATTAAAGATTCTAGACATCCTGTAGTTGAAAAGGTAATTGATGGTGAGTTCGTTTCTAATGATATTATTATGGATAAGAATACGAATATTTTATTAATTACTGGTCCTAACATGGCTGGTAAGTCTACATATATGAGACAAATGGCTATAATTGCTATTATGGCTCAAATAGGATGTTTTGTTCCTGCAAGTGAGGCTAAGATTCCTGTATTTGATTCTATTTTTACAAGGATTGGTGCTAGTGATGATTTAGTTAGTGGTGAATCTACATTTATGGTTGAGATGATGGAGGCTAATAATGCTATTAGTAATGCTACTGATAAGAGTTTAATTTTGTTTGATGAACTTGGTAGGGGAACAGCAACGTTTGATGGTATGGCTTTAGCGCAGTCTATTATTGAATATATTCATAGTAATATTAAAGGAAAAACATTCTTTTCAACGCATTATCATGAACTTACTGATTTAGAGGATACTTTGAGTGGACTTAGAAATATTCATGTAAGTGCTTATGAGGAAGATGGTAAAATTACTTTCTTACATAAAATTAAAGAGGGTAGTGTAGATAAGAGTTATGGTATACATGTTGCTAAACTTGCTAGTTTACCAGATGAACTTATTAAAAGAGCGTCAGAGATTTTGAGAGTATATGAAGGTAATGAAAAGAAAAGGGATATTAAAATTCAAGAGTCTTTACCTCTTGATGATTTAGTTCCTAGTAAATCTAAGGTTGAAGAGGAACTTGAAAAGATTGATCCTTTAGAGGTAACTCCAATAGATGCTTTAAATATTTTATATAAACTTAAGAACTTAAAATAAACTCAGATTTTAATTTTCTGAGTTTTTGTTTATTAATGAATTTTTTACAACTTCATCTGTTAGTTTATTAATAGAAAAGGCTTTACTACCTGCAATATGTGTGAAAAAGATTTTAAATTAAGTGATTTATGGAAAATATTACTTGTTTTTTTTTTTTTTTTTTGAGGTATTCTGGACTTATAAGAAAATATGATGGGAGAATTTATATGAGTTATAGAAGAAAAAAATGTAAAAGACAAAGAAAAATAATAGTGGCGTCAGTAATTGGATTGTTATGTATAATGAGTGCAGGATATGCGGCCTTTCAAACAAATTTAAATATAAATGCGAAGGGGAATATAACAAGCAAAGGAATAAGACCAAATGAACTTAAAAATAATGTTGTAACTTCAGAGGACGGATTATATAAAGATACAACAGAAGAAGGAAGATACATTTATAAAGGGAGTAATCCTAATAATTATATTAAATTTAACGATGAAATATGGCGAATAATGAGTGTAGAATCAGATGGAACTTTAAAAATAATTAGGCAAGATAGTATTGGTAAAATGGTGTGGGATATAGTGGGAAATAGAAATTCAACTACTAGTACATATTGTGTTAATGGTAATAGTTATGGATGTAATGCATGGGCAGCAACAGCGAATTTAGTAAATACACCTTCTAATTTTATGTTATATTATCCAAATGGAAATCCTAATATAGATACAGGAAGTGTTTCAGGATCTGTAATTGTAGATGCAACATTAAATACGTATTTAAATAGTGATTATTTAGATGGAATAAAAGATGACTCTAAATATATAGTAGATCACAATTTTAATGTAGGAACACCTGGGAACAATAGTGATACAGAGGATATAGCCACTGATATAAGTCAAGAAGCGTTATATAAATGGAATGGCAAAGTAGGTCTAATGAGTGTAACAGATATATTAAAAACAACGAGTAATACAACATGTACAAGTTTAAAAATTGGTTATAGTAATGCTTCAAAAGGTGTTTGTAGTGAAAATAATTGGATGTGGCCTAAAATGGGATATCTATGGACTATTTCACCTTATGCTAGTTCTACTCGAAGTGGTGTGTGGATGGTTGCTAGCAGCGGCTGTATTACTGGTGATGGTTCGAATTATTCTAGTGGTGCTGTTGTGCCTGTTCTTTATTTAAAATCTAATATTTATTTGAAAGGTAGTGGGACATTGGATAATCCTTATATAATAAATTAAACTAGTGGGCCTAAAATTATTGTTATTTAGGTCTTTTTTTGTTATAATTAAGTATGATAGGTGGCGGATTTGTATGAATGAGAAGGGACAAGCACTTGTTGAGTTTATTTTAATATTACCAGTAATGCTTTTAGTAGTGGTTGTTTTAATAGATATTGGTAATATTTTTATGCAAAAAATTAATTTAAATGATTCTCTGCAAACAGTCTGTGAATTATATAAAAACGATAATGAAAAAGAGTTACTTGCTTATACGGCTAAAGAAAATTTACAATATGATGAAAAATCAGTTAATGACATGGTTAAAATAACTTTAAAAAAGAATGTTGATGTAACTGCACCTATTCTTAGTGATGTTTTAGGTAAAAAGTATACAATGGAAGCATCTAAGACAATTTATGCAGGTGATAATGATGAAACTTAATAATAAAGGTCAATCGTTAGTTTTGTTTGTTATGCTTTTACCAATTATCTTTATGGTAATCGCGCTAGTAGTTCAGGCTAGTTATTTATCAATTTCAAAAAAGAATTATGATGATAATGTTAGGGAAGCAGTTAGTTATGGACTTAATCATCTTGATGATGCTGATATACAAAATAAATTAATTAGGTTATTAGATGAAAATATTGAGGGACAAAAACAAGTTTCTGTTTCTAATGATAAAGTAAGAATAAAAGTAAGTGATAAAATAGATGGGATGTTTAGTTCTATATTTAAAGATATGTATAGTGTCGAAGTGACTTATATTGGTTATTTGGATAATGGTAAAAAAAGAATAGAGAAGGATTAGGAGGCATATTATGGCACTTAATAATGCGAAAGTGATTACGGTGACTTCAGTTAAAGGCGGTACTGGTAAATCGACAACAGTACTTAATTTGGCGGGTATACTTTCAGATATGGGAAAAAAGACAATAATTGTTGATTTGGATTTATATTCAGGTGTTATTTCGGCGTCTTTAAATTTGGATTCTGGAAGTGATTTATATACTTTATGTGAAGATTTTATGAATAATCGTTTTGATAAGTTTGATGATTATGTTGCTAAGTATAATGAATATATTGATGTTTTACCTGCGCCTATTGATCCTAGGAGCGGGGCGAAGGTTAAGGCTAAATATGTAAGTATTATTTTATCTCGTCTTAAATTACAATATGAGGTTATTTTGATAGATACTAGTCATATTTTAAGTGATGTTAATTTAGTTACTTTGGATGCTAGTGATGATGTTTTGTATGTTATTACTAATGATTTAATGGATTTAAAAAATATGAAGACGATGGCATCTATTTATAAAAATATGGATGTACACAATTATAATATTATTTTAAATGAAGCAAGACTTAATAATACTGGTTATGGTTTATCTGAAGTTAAAAACATTTTAGGTGAGAATCATGTATATGTTATTCCTAGAAGTTTTTATAATAAGTCTATCTCGAAATATGTTTATAATGGTGAAATTATGACTTTAGAAAAAGGAATCAAAAAGAGTAAAGGTGGTTTGGTTCTTAGAGAAATTTTAGAAAAAATTATGGAGTAGGAGGGGCATTATGCGAAGAAAGTTTACAGATGAATTTGATATAACTATTGATGATAATTTTATGGTGCCAGAAACTAATGATTATGATGCCTTTCAAGATAAAGTATTATTAGATAAACTGCGTAATGAAATAATTCAGAGTTTGATTGATAATGATATTCAAAATCATGAGTCTATGGATGATTTTGTTAAGATTCAGATTGATAAAATTATTGAAGGTTATGATTTAGATAGTAATGAGAGAAATTATATTTATAATTTAATTGATAATGAGATTAATGGGTATGGACCGCTTACTGAATTATTAAAAGATAAAGATATTACAGAAATTATGGTTAATGGTAAGGATGAGGTTTATATTGAAATTGATGGCCATTTAAGACGTGATGGAACTACAAGTTTTGTAAATGATGATCATATTGTTAGAGTTATTCAAAGACTTGTTCAACCACTTGGTAGGACTATTGATATTGCACATCCAATGGTAGATGCAAGGCTTGATGATGGTTCACGTTTGAATGCAGTTTTACCACCGCTTTCATTAAATGGGCCTGTACTTACTATTCGTAAGTTTAAAAAAGAACTTGCTAATATTGATGATTTTTTGAGAACAGGTACTTTAACACCTTATATGGCTAGATTTTTGGAAGCGTGTGTACATTCAAAACTTAATATTTTGATTGTTGGTGGTACTGGTTCTGGTAAGACTACACTTTTGAATGTATTATCTTCATTTTGTTATAAAACAGAACGTATTATAACAATTGAGGATGCGGCCGAGTTAAAACTTAAACAAGATCATGTTATTTCGCTTGAGACTAGAACTAATAATTATGAAGGTACTGGTATGGTTACAGTTAGAGATCTAGTAATTAATAGTTTACGTATGAGACCTGATAGAATTATTGTTGGAGAGGTTCGTGGTAAGGAAGCGTTTGATATGCTTCAAGCAATGAATACTGGACATGATGGAAGTATGACAACAATGCATGCGAATGGACCAACTGATGCACTTAATAGACTTGAAACTATGGTTCTTATGAATGGCGTAGAAATACCAGTTACGGCTATTCGTGAGTATATTGAGAATGCATTAGATATTGTCGTTCAAGTACGAAGATTTAGTGATGGACGTAGACGTGTAACTTCTATTAGTGAAATTATTGGTATGCAAAATGGTGAGATTGCAATTAAAGAAATATTTAAGTTTAGACAAACTGGCGTTTTACCTAATGGTGATGTTGTTGGGGAATTTTTAATGCATAATTACGTACCTAAGGTTTTTGATAAAATCAAGGCAAAAGGTATTGATGATATAGACGATATATTTAAATAGGAGGAAAGTATGATAGAGGGTGGAAATTTTAGTATCAATTCACAAACTAAACCAACTAATCAGGATATGACTGTTGTTTTTTCACCGTCTATTAATACGGTAAAATACAGTTATACAGTTTATAAAGATGGGAAAGTTTTAAATACTGCTGAAATTATTAATAATAAACCTAGTAATATTTATTTTGATGAGACTGGTAGTTATCATATTAGTGTTACTAGTTATGATATTAATGGTAAGCCATTTGTAAATAATAGTGGAATGTATATTATTGATAAGCAGGCTCCTATCTTAAATGTATCTGATACTTATATTGAGACTTTTAAAGGGGATGATAATACTCTTGCTGGGGTTGAAGTTAGTGCAACTGATAATCATGATGGCGATATAACTTCTAATATTACTAGTAGTGAAATTGATTTGTCTCATATTGGTGTTCAAAAACTAACATATACTGTTAGTGATATGGCTGGTAATACTACTTCTAAAACAGTTAATGTAAATGTGGTTGGAAGTTTTAGTAATATGTTATTGTTACAGATTTCTGTAGTGGTTTTATTATTACTTTTGGTTATTCCGATTATAAGAGTTTGGAAAACATTTAAATTAGATAAACGTTTGGATGCTTTTACAATTGATACTACAAGAGTTGATACTACATCTGTTTTTGACCGTTTATTTGATTTTTATCATAAACTAATTGATAAAATCATTAAATTATTTAAAGGTTCTGTATTTGTTTCTAAATATGCTAAAAAGTTTGATAAATATGTACCAGTTAATGTACTTCATAATAGTGGTATGGAAATATTTGCAGGAAAGATTTTGCTATCGTTTATATTTGTTTTTATTGCTATTGTTCAAGCCGCAATTAGATTTAAAATGATAACTATATATGAAATTGTTTTACCTTTGATTATTGGATTCTTTGTTTTTGATATCATATATTTTATTAAGTATAAAATGTTTAGAGGAAGACTGGAAAATGATTTTTTATCAGCAATTATTATTATGAATAATGCTTTTAAATCAGGTAGAAGTATTAGTCAGGCTATTGATTTAGTTGGTAATGAAATGGATGGTAAGATTGGTAGAGAGTTTAGAAAAATGAGTTTAGAACTTTCTTATGGCCTTGGTATTGATGTTATATTTAAACGATTTGCTGAAAGAGTTAAATTAGAGGAAGTGAATTATTTAACAGCATCTTTAACTATTTTAAATAAAACTGGTGGTAATATTGTTCAGGTATTTGGAGCAATTGAAAAGACTTTATTTAATAAGAAGAAATTAAGATTAGAACTTAAGTCTTTAACTGGTAGTAGTAAAATTATTGTTTATGTTTTATTTGCAGTACCTTTCTTCTTTGTGTTATTTATAAGTGTTATTAATCCAAATTATTTTATGCCTTTTATTACTACTGATTTAGGTAAGATGTTATTAGGATTTATGCTTATTTATTACGCCATATTTATTATTTGCGTAAGGAAAATAATGAAGGTGGTGATTTAGATGAATGACAAAAGAATAATTAGAAGAATTTATCGTAAGCAAGAAATTTTAAGTATTTCTGAAAAGCTTACTAGTTTAGGCAGTGATAATAAGTTTACGACTTTATCGTTTTGTAATACTAGGTTATTTACAACTTTACTTATATTTATTATAGTATTGTTAGTTATTGATAAAGGATATTTATATGCACCTTTTGTGGCTATTATCTATTATTATATATTTTATTATGTTTTTATAACAAGGAAGATTAGAATTCGTACAAGTCGTTTGGATTATCAGGCACTTCAGTTTTTTGAAATTTTAACACTTACTTTAGAATCTGGTCGTAATTTAGAACAGTCTTTGAGAGTTACTTGTGATAATGTTGAGTCTGAACTTTCTTCAGAATTTAAAAAGGCGTTATTTGAAATGAGTTTTGGCAAGTCGTTACTTGAGGCTCTTGAACATATGAAAAAACGTATACCATCTGAGACCATTAATAATATTATTTTGAATATTGTTCAAACCAATCAATTTGGTAATAGTATATTGGATACAATGTATAATCAAATAGATTTTTTAAGAGAAAAACAATTATTAGAAATAAAGGGGCAAATTAACAAAATACCAAATAAGGTTAGTATTGTGTCTGTAATATTTATTGTACCTTTAATTATGGTACTAATACTTGGACCTTACTTAATTGACATTTTGGGTTAGGAGGAAAAAGCATGTATTATTTTATTGGAATAAAGGGTTCAGGAATGAGCGCTTTAGCATCTATTTTGTTTGATTTGGGTTATGAGGTTTCTGGTAGTGATGTAGAAACACATTTCTTTACTGAGGAAGGATTAACTAAACGTGGAATTAATATTTTACCTTATAGTGCGGATAATCTTAAGGAAGGTATGATTGTAGTTAGAGGGAATGCAATTAATGATAATCATGAAGAAGTTTTAAAAGCAATAGAAATGGATCTTACCATTCATACTTATCAAGAGATGGTTGCTAAATTAACTCGCATGTTTAAGACGATTGCAGTTGCTGGATGTCATGGAAAAACTTCGACTACTTCAATGTTTGCGCATGTTTTAGAAGAACTTGCTGGAGCCAATTATTTAATTGGAGATGGAACTGGTAGTGCGAGTAGGGAAAATAAATATTTTGTATTAGAGGCTTGTGAGTATAAAAGACATTTCTTAGAATATAATCCTTATTATGCGATTATTACTAATATTGAACTTGATCACGTTGATTATTTTAAAAATATAGATGATGTTATTGATGCTTATCAGGAATATGCAGACAATGCTGAAAAGATGGCTATTGTTTGTGGGGATGACCGCTATACTCATAGTTTAGAAATTTCTAAACCTATTTTCTATTATGGTTTAGATGATGATAATGATATTATTGCTAAAGATGTTAATTTTACGAAAAATGGTATTTCTTTTGATGTGTTTGTTGAAGAAAATTATTATGGTCATTTTGATTTACCTTTATATGGAAAACATCAATTATTAAATGCCCTTGCTGTGATTAGTGTTTGTTACTATGAAAGATTAGAGGCTAGGGAAGTATCTAAAATTTTAAAAACATTTGAGGGTGCTAAAAGAAGATTTTCTGAGACTGTTATAGGTGAAAATGTGGTTATTGATGATTATGCGCATCATCCTACTGAGCTAAAAGTAACTATTAAGGCAGCAAGACAAAAATATGAAGATAAAAAAATAATTGCTATTTTTCAGCCTCATACTTTTACTAGAACTAATGAGTTTAAAGATGATTATATCCAAATATTAAATGGTGTAGACAAAGCATATATCATGGATATTCATGGTTCTAGAGAAAGTGAAGAATTAATTACTAGTGAAGATTTAATTAAAGAAATTTCAGGAGCAGAACATATTAATTTAGATGAATCTGATAAATTGTTAGAACATGAAAATGCAGTTTTATTATTTATGAGTCCTAATGATATTTCTAAATTAGAAAATGATTATATAGATAAAAAAAGCAAGACTTTGGAATAAGTCTTTTTTGTGTGCTTGTTCGTAACACTCTTTATTTGATTTTTTTGTGATATAATAGTGTTAGTAGGTTAAGGAGTGGTATGTTATGTCTACAGATTTTAAATTGTATGTAGAAGATGAAAAGGAATTATATAAAAATAAAACTAAAGAAGAAAAACAGGAAATTTTACGTGATATGGTAATGATGGCTATTGATAGGGGAATTAAACCAGCGGCTAGATATTATAAAACATCACCTAAGACTGTTAGAACTTGGGTTCAAAAATATAAAGAAAAAGGCGAAGACGCCTTGCAATATAAAATATAAGAAGCAATGCTTCTTATATTTTTCTGTATAAGCCAACGGCTTTACCTAATACTGTTACATTATTTAAAATAATAGGTTCCATTGTATCGTTTTCGGGTTGTAATCTAAAATAGTTTTGTTCTTTATAGAATGTTTTTAAAGTAACTTCATTATCATCTGTCATTGCTACTATTATTTCACCGTTTCTAGCGGTGTTTTTTCTTTCAACAATAACTATGTCTCCATCTAATATTCCTGCATTAATCATACTTTCGCCACTTACTTTTAAAGTAAATACTTCTTTTCCTTTTGGAAGTAAGTATGCTGGTAAACTAAAATATTCATTTGGCATTTCAATTGCTTCAATAGGTGAACCTGCTGTAATTTTACCTAATAAAGGTACATCTATGACTTTATCGTTTTCAGGAATATATTCGTTTTCAACTAATAGTTCTATGGCTCTATTTTTTGAATTATCTTTACGGATAATTCCTTTTTTTTCTAGATTTTTTAAATGTGCATGTATTGTAGCAGGTGATGATATATCTAAAGCAGCACCTATTTCTCTAACTGTTGGTGGGTAACCGTGTGATACAATATATGATTTTACATAATCTAAAACTTCTTTTTGACGAGTTGTTAAAGTTTCCATTTTTAACCTCCTTTGTACTCTATACATATATTAACACAATTTGTGTAAAAAGTCAAACATTTGTTTGAAAAGTGTATTGACACGAATGTTTGTTCGTGATAATATTAAGGTACAGAAGGAGGAGTTATTATGGAAATGTTAAAAAATAAAGTGACTATTGTATTAATTGTAATGATTTTAGGAGTATCTTACATAGGTGCGGTTGATAATAATCGTTTGGAGGAAAATGACGAAAATTTGGTGTCGGTTAATGCCTAACTTTTATTTTCAAAAGATTTTAAATTTGTTATAATAATTCTGAGGGGATAAACGTGATGAATAGAGTAATAGCAAATTTAAAATCTTTAAGCATTGATATGATAAATGAAGCTGGTAGTGGGCATCCTGGAATTGCTTTGTCTTCAGCACCTATTTTATATACTTTATATGCTTATCATATGAATGTTAATCCGAAGGATGTTAATTGGATTAATCGTGATCGTTTTGTTTTATCGGCTGGTCATGGTTCAGCGCTTTTATATTCAATTCTTTATATGCTTGATTTTATAACTTTAAAAGATTTGAAAGAGTTTAGACAAATTAATTCGGTTACGCCTGGCCATCCTGAATATGGAGTTACTCCTGGGGTAGATATAAGTACAGGACCTTTAGGTCAAGGTGTCGCTTCAGCGGTTGGGATGGCTATTGGACTTAAACATTTAAAAGAAAAATTGAATAGTGATTTACTTGATAATTACGTTTATGTTTTGTGCGGTGATGGTGATTTAATGGAAGGTGTTAGTTATGAATCAGCATCGCTTGCAGGGACTTTAAATTTAAATAATTTAATTATTTTATATGATTCTAATAATATTTCTTTAGATGGAAATATTAATATGAGTTTTACTGAAGATGTGAGAGAACGTTTTGATGCAATGGGTTTTTATACTACTATTGTGAGAAATGGCAATAATATTAATGAAATTAATAAGGCTATTAAACGTGCCAAAAAAAGCGGGTTACCTTCATTGATTGAAATTAAAACTATTTTGGGTGATGGCTCTGATTTGGCGGGAACTAATGCAGTTCATGGTAAACCTTTATCTGATGATGATATATTTAGACTTAAAGAGTCTTTAGATGTTCCTGGTGTTCCTTTTTGGACTGATGATGAGACTATTAAAGAGTTTAGAGAATTTGTTTCGAATCGTGTCAGTGAAAAATATATATCATGGTCCAATAAATTCGATAATTATGTTACTTCAAATAAGTTAGATGACTTTTTTGATAAAAAGGTAGAATTTGAAGTTAAAGATAATCCCTTTGAGGATATTAAAGAAGAGGCAACAAGGGATAGTGCTTCTAGGGTTTTAAATTTTTTATCTAATCATACTGATTTGATTTTTGGGGGAAGTGCTGATGTATTTAATGCTTCTAAAAATTACATAATCGATGGTGGGGATTTTAGTAAACATAATTATAGTGGAAGAAATATATGGTTTGGTGTGCGTGAACATGCAATGGGGGCTATTTTAAATGGTATAGCAACAGTTGGATATTTACCTTATGGTTCTACTTTTTTGGCTTTTTCTGATTATTTAATGCCAGCAATTAGAATGAGTGCACTTATGAAATTACCAGTTACTTATATTTTTACTCATGATTCTATTTATGTTGGTGAAGATGGTCCAACTCATCAGCCATCTAATCAATTATCTAGTTTACGAAGTATTCCTAATTTAGTGGTTTATAGGCCTGCTGATTTTAAAGAAACTTTGGGGGTATTTAGTGCTTCTTTGGTTTTGAAAAAACCTAGTGCAATTATTTTATCTAGACAGAAGGTTGAGTCTTTAAGTGGCACAGATACTAAAAAAATTGTTCATGGGGCTTATACAATTAAATCTGAAAAGGGAAATATGAATGCTGTTTTAGTGGCGACTGGTTCTGAAGTTAGTTTGGCTAATTCTATTGCTTTAGAACTGGAAGATGAAGGTTATGATATTAGAGTTGTATCAATGCCATCTATAGAATTATTTTTAAATATGCCTAAGACGTATCAATATAGTATTTTGCCTGTTGGGATAAAAACTTTCTTTATTGAGGCGGGTAGTTCAAGTGGGCTAAGACGTTTTGTATCTAATGATAAGTATTTGATTACTTTAGATAGATTTGGTATGAGTGGTAAACCAGAGGATGTTTTAGAAAATGTGAATTTTAGTAAGGAAAAAATAAAGGTTAGAATTAGGGAATTATTGTAATTTTTCTTGAAAAAAAGCATATTTTCTAGTAAAATGGTTATTAGAAAGGAATGATACCATGAATTGGGGAGCATTTTTTATAGATTTATTGCAAATTGGTGGAGGTTTAGTTGTTGGTCTTATTATTGGTTTTTTAGTTGCTAAACACTTTATGAAGAAACAAATTAAAGAAAACCCACCTATTAATGAACAAATGATTAAGGCTATGATGTCTGGAATGGGAAGAACACCTAGTCAAAAACAAGTTAATCAAATGATGAAACAAATGCAGAAATATATGTAATTATATTTCTTTTTAGTAAGGTGATATTATGGATAAACAAATTGGTAATATTGTAAAAGTTGTTAAGGATGAACTTGCTACAGTTACTAATGTAGATGGTTTATGTTATTATGCTTCTAATAATATATGTTTTGATTTAAATCAGAAAGGAATTGTGGCATCAGTATTTAATATTAGTGATATGGCTGATGTGACTTATAATCATTATTTTGTTTTGGCTTTTATTGATAGATATTATTTAATTGATTTAACATTTGGTCAATTTAGCCAAAATGAAAATAGTGAGTTAAGATTTTTTGATGAGTGGCCTGTAACTGTTCTTTTAAAAAATAATGATGAACTTGCTAAAAGGCTTTTAAGTGATGGTTATTCTATAATAAATGATGGGGATTTATATTCTTATTTAACTAGTTTTAATTCTGAATTTATGCCTTTATTTACTTTAGATGATGTTTTAGAATCCAAAAGTAATACTCGATGAAGAGATAAAAAATTTAAAATAATGAAGTGGTAAAATAAAAGTAGACATCAAAAACAAATGGTGTTTACTTTTTTTGTTAATATCTTGATTTGACAGATTTTTAATCATGTGTTATTATACGTCTTGTTTTTAACGAAGGGGGATTTTGTATGTATATTACTGAATTAGTAGGAGATAATGTTAATAAGTGTGAGGATTTAAGAAAACTTATTGGGGCTGGCACTATTGAAAAACATAGAATGCTTAAATATGGTTTTATAGAGAAAAATGATCAAAAAGATTGTTTTGTTAAAGAGTTTTATAATGGTGATTTATCATTAGTTTTGAATGTGATTGATGGTGAATTAATTTCGTTTAAAATTATTGATAATTCATTTGGTGATGAATGTTTTGAAATTTTGCAAAGTAGGGAGGACAGTTCATATTGGACTTTGGCAATAAACGAATATAATGAATTGATTAAGGATTTTGTTTTAAATTGTGTTAAACCTGAAAATGTGAGATATTTATTACCTGAACAAGTAGCATTTATGGAAGAAAAAATTCAATGTTATGGTAGATATATTCAAAGATTAACTAATACATGTGAATCTATTTTAGAGTCTAGAGTTTTTAAAAAATCTGGTGGTCATGAAGGAAATGGTACAGATGAGGTTGAAACTGCTACTGAGGAAATGATTAAAATAGAACAGACTTTTGCTCAAATTGAGGAGATTCAAGACCTTTTAAATAATTCTACTTTACCTATGCCAGAAGGTGAAGATATTATAATAGGTTCTTTTGTAGAAATTTGTACTAAAAAACCTGATGATAGTATGTTAATTAATAGGGTATTAATAGTTGAAGAGGTTTATGATGTATCTATCAAAAGTGAAGATGGTACTAAAATGTGTATGACTAATTCTAATTTAGGACAAGTTTTAATGGGACACAAAGAGGGCGATGTTGTTACACTTGCTAATGGTAATAGTGTAGTAATTACAGTGGTTGATAATAATTATGTTTATAATAGATATAGTGAGTATTATCAAAAAGAAGGGGTACAATTGGTTAAATAATAGTAAAAAGTAGTGTATAGTACACTACTTTTTACAGACTGTTGACAAAGTCAATGGTCTTTTCTTTTTCGTAAAAATGTTATATAATGAATATGCGAGTTTCACATTCTCGACAAATGTGCTATCAAACTCG
>JAAWSW010000026.1 GCA_022801735.1 Bacilli bacterium
GCTGATAAAACAGATATTTATAAGTTAATACCAACTTATATTAAACCTATGGTTGCTAATGCTAAAAAGGCTAAGGCTAATAATACTAAACCTAGTATGAAAGCAACTATTGATGGAAATGAGTTATCACTTACTAGTGATAATAAGTATTATGAATCTAGACTTATTTCTGTTGCTTTAACTGGTGCTACTAATTATAGTGTTGCTTTAGAAGGTGGTACTAAGAATACTGTAATAGTTGGAGCAGATGGAAATGCTAAAAGTTCATTTAATGCTAATGAAAAATTTAAGGTTAGAATTCCTGCTAGTGAATTAACTGAAAAAATTACTGTTAATATTAAGGTTTCTACAACAGGAGTTACAAAAAGTGCGAAAATATACAAACCTAGTGATAATAAGTATCAAAGGGTAGTTGGGTTATTTAATGATGAAGTTTCTTTAAACGAAGTTGTTAAGTTAACCGCAGCGCCTAATACAACTACTGTTGAGGTTGATGTTCCAAATACTAGTGCGAATATCTTAATGGCTTCAATTGCTGCAGGTGTAATTATTATTATTGCAGGTATTGGAATAATTCTTTATAGAGGTAGAAAAGTACAAAATTCTTAAGAACTATTTATCATAGTTCTTTTATTTTACACTTTGTTACATAAAATGTTTGTAGTTTATTAAAAAAACTGTTATAATGATAATGTATTATAGGGATAGTGGATAATATAATTAATTTGACAAAACTCATACTTTATGGTAGTATAACCACCCATAAAGGGGGATTCTTTTCAAATAAAATTATATAGTAATACTATAAGAATAAAAAGAAAAGATCTTTCAAGGAGGAGAGATGAAAAATGTATGAAAACGTATTAGAAAGAAGAATTGTTTTAGAAAGAAAAAATAAGTATTCTAGAATGTATTGTAAGATTGAAAATTTTAAATTAACTTTAGGATCTTTGGCTGCCGGTGTATGGAAACCAAGTTCAGAAAAATTTAAAGTATTTGCGGCTAAAAGACCTAGACTTGCTAAGGCTATTACTATGGCGTCTGGTATGACTGGTGCTTTTGCTGTTACTATGGCTGCTAGACAACTTATTTTAGCAACTACTGGTGCAGATATTTTACCTTTTGGACCTGAACAAGCATTTGCTGCTGAAGTAGTTCCTGAAAATGAAGTTTCAGTACAAGAACCTGCTGTTGAAACACCAGTTCAAGAAGTAGAAACAGTTAAGGAGACTGAGCCTGTTGTAGAGACTCCTGTTGAAGAGACTACTCCAGAACCAAAGGTTGAAGAAACAGTAAAAGAACCTGCTGTTGAAACTGAACCTGTTCAAGATGATGTTCAAGAAGATAAAAATGTAACAGAAACAGAAGTTGATGAGAATGTTTCTACTGAAGAAAGTGAAGTTAAAGATTCAGTTGAAGAAAATGAAGTTAAAACTTCAATAGATGAAGCAGATTTAGAGACAGAAGAAGCAACAAAAGAAGAAGAGTTAACTAAAGAACTTGAAAACAAAGAGGAACAAGATATTGTTTCTGAAGAAGAATTAACTGATGAAGAAATGGAAGAAGAAATAAAAAAAGAAGAGGAGAAAACAGAGGATACTAACGCTCCAGTTACAAAAGAAAATGAATTAGAAATTACTGATGCTGAATTACATGAAAATCCAGATATGATTGAAGTTCCTGCCAAAACAGAAGATAAAAATGGATTTGCAGTTATTTTTGATAAAATAAATAATGTTGCAGCAATTTTTACTCCTGATGATAAATTTAGTTATGATGAACTTGCTAAATTTATAGCGAACTTTAATGAAACAGGACTTACTGAATTTAAAATAACAGATGAAACAACATTACAATTGTTAGGTATTAATCCAGATGATGTTAATGGAACTGTATATTATGATTTATCTGAGTATGGTCTTGGAACATTAGAAATTAGTTTATCAGAGGATGGTACTTATGTAATTGTTCCTGATGGAACTGCTGATATAGAGGTTGCTACTGGATATATGAGTCATAGTTATGCAAATGATTTAGATCCTGATAGTCCAGAAAATACTGAAGAAAAGGCAAAAGAACCAACACATGAGCCAACTCCTGATGAACCTAAAAAACCAGAGGAACCTGAGACTCCAATTTCGCCGCAAGAGCCTGAAATACCAAACACTCCTGATACTCCAATTCCATATCAGGAACCAGAAGTGCCTGAAAAGGAAGTTCCAACATTACCACAAACTGGTGATGCTGAATTAGATAGTATGATTATGCTTTTAGGTGGGGTTGCAGGATTAGCGGGACTTAGTGCTGCAGGTGCTGCTCATTATAATAAAGTGGCTAGTACAGAGTCTACTTATAGAAGAAGATAAAAGAATAAAAGAAAAGGGGCATTTTGTATGGAAAAAGAAACAATTATGGTTAATAAAGATGGCGTTTTAGTTGAAGCAAATGTTATGGGAACTTTTGCTTCTAAAAATGGTAATGAATATTTAGTTTATAGTTTTGATGATGATATTCAAGTGTCTAAATTAATCAGAAATGGTGATAACATACAATTAGACTTTGTTCCATCAGAAGATGAAGAAGAAGTTGATGATATGTTAGAAAATATGATGGAGGGTTTGTAGCATGAATGACACAAAAACATTAGATGAATTATTGGAAGAATATAGATTGATTGATATGCGTATACAAGTGTGTATTGCGCAGAGAGATGCTGTTGATAAAGAAGTACAAGCAAACATTGACAAAGAAGGTGCTGAGGCACAATGGAGATGTCAAAGAGCCGCTAAAATGACTTATGCTCTTCAAAAAACTAAAATGAAACTTGATGAGCAAAGATATGAAAAACTTTTAGAGATTTGCGAACTTATGAGAGGGAAAGAAGAGAAAAAAGGTTTAAATAAATTTGTAAGTGATGCTAAACAACAAATTTATTTTATCGGTAGTAAGGTTTTCAAAAAGAAATTGTCTTTTGAGGCTATATCTCGTGGCTTAGATAAAGCGGAAAAAGCCATTTCTGATGGTAATGATATAGATTTTGGTAATCTTACTTTTGCAAAAATACGTAATTATATGAAATTTAATAGACAATATTCAGTTGAACTATATAAAGAGTATAGAAAAATTTATAAACAATCTTGCGCAAAAATGGTAATAGATGGATTTAAAGAAAAATATGGCAGAGAAGTGTCAGATGCTAAAGAAATTGCTATTGCTATGGATGAATTAGTTCCAGAACTTGAAGATAAATTTACTGCTAATTTAGCAAAAGAAGTAGAGGTTAAAAAAGCACAAATGGAAGCAGATAAACCTTTAAAGAGTCCTGTTATTAGTGCTAAACCAATGAAAAAAGAAGAATTAAGCGTTGAACAACAACAAAAATTTGAAGAAATTCATGCTAAAATAGAGTTAAAAAGCGCTAATCAACCTCGTTTAGAGTCTGCAGAAGATAAACAAATAAGAATTCAAGAAGATATTTCTCATATTAAATCAGAAATTAATGATGTGTATGAAAATCCTGTTTCTGCATTTGGATTTACGGAAGAAGAAACTCAAAAACTTGATGCTAAGAGAAGTGAGGCTGCTTTACTTCAAGGTCAGTTAGATGATATGGCTGCTGAAGAAAAAAGAATGTTTGAAGAAAGACGTAAAGCAAAAATTGAAGCAGATAAAGCAGCGCGTGCTGAAAGAATCGCTGCTATCAACAGAAAAAATGCCGTTGAAGAAGCGAGAAGAGTAATGTCTCATTTGAAAACTAGTACTGGTTATTATAATGTTGCTAATTTAAGTGATGATGAAGTTTTAGACACTTATAAACAAATCGCAGAATCTCCTAGTATGGCTGATAGATTAAGTGAGGCTAGATTAGAGGCTCAAGCAGAAAAACAAAATGTTGAACTTCAACCAGATTTATCTATAAATGCTGAAGAGAAAGGTCAAGAAACTGTTACTCCTGAATCTGTATTTGGGACTCCAGTTGGACTTGAACCAATTCCTATGGAAGTGACAGAAAAAGATATGGAACCAGAAGTAACTCCAGTACCTATTATTTCTGAATCTGAGGAATTAAGAAATGGTATAGATAATGAAACAATTGAAGAAATTGCTGCAAATTTAACTCCAGATATGTATGAACACTATAGAAGTGTTATGAATTCATTTGAACCAGATAGTGATGAATATCGAAATGCTTCTGCTGTTGTTGATATGTATGATAGACAATCTGCTATTAATACTTTACATCAAGGTAATAGTAGATAATTTTAAAAGTCAAGTTAATACTTGGCTTTTATTGACTTTTGGTGTAAAAACACATATAATTTTAAATAGACATGGGAGTGGTAAAGATGATACAAAAACCTAAGGGAACTTATGATATTTATGGTGATAAATCAAGCCAAATTTTGTTTCTACGCAAACTTATTACTAGTTTAATGGATAAGTATAATTATAAGTATGTACAAACACCAATATTTGAATCTAGTGAATTATTTCATCGTGGTGTTGGGGAGACTACGGATATAGTTAGTAAGGAAACTTACGATTTTAAAGATCGTGGTAATCGTGATTTAACATTAAGGCCTGAGGGAACTGCTGGTCTGGTTAGATGTTTGATTGAAAACAAATTATACATTGATGCTAATCCACTTAAAACATGGTATTTTGGTTCTATGTTTAGATATGAAAGACCACAATCTGGTCGTAATAGAGAGTTTAGTCAATTTGGAGTTGAAACATTTGGTTCAAATGACCCTATGATGGACGCAGAAGTAATTAGTATCATTGTTAATTTGTTTAAATTACTTGGCTTAAAGGGAATTAAAGTTAACATTAATACTTTAGGTGATATGGAATCTAGAATGACTTATCGTAGTGCATTGCTTGATTATTTTAAACCTTATTTAGATGATTTATGTGATGATTGTAAATCTAGATATTCTAAGAATCCACTTAGAATTTTAGATTGTAAAGTTGATTCAGGCAATGAAATTATGAAAAATGCACCTAAAATGAGTGATTATTTAAATGAGGCTAGTAAGGAACACTTTGATAAAGTTAAAGAATATTTAGAATCTATGGGAATTGAATATGTAGTTTGTGATACTTTAGTTAGAGGTTTAGATTATTACACTCATACAGTATTTGAAGTTACTTCAGAGGTTGAAGGTTTTGGAAGTCAAAATGTTTTAGGTGCTGGTGGAAGATATGATAATTTAGTTAAAACTATAGGTGGGCCTGATATACCAGGAGTTGGTTTTGCAGTTGGAATTGAAAGGTTACTTCTTGCTTTAGAGGCAGAAGGTATTAACGTAAGTGAGGATAATGGAATAGATGTTTATTTATTTGCAATGTCAACTGATTATAAAAGATATATGTTTGAACTTGCTAATACTTTAAGAGTTAATGGTTTTAATGTAGATTTAGATTACAGTGGACGTAATATTAAAAATAATTTTAAACACGCAGATAAATTAGGTGCTAAATTTGTTGTCCTTATTGGAAAAGATGAAGTTGAAAGTAATATATTAACTATAAAAAATAATGAAACAAAAGAAGAATACAAGGTAAAACTTGAAGATATAACTTTATTTTTGGATGAAAAATTAAGTGAATAATTTATTTAAAAAAAGGGGCGGACTTTGTGAAAATAATAGTATATGCAATTTGTAAAAATGAGGAAAAAAATGTAAAAGAATGGTATGAATCTATGAAGGAAGCAGATGAAATATATGTCTTGGATACTGGTTCTACTGATAATACTATGAAACTTTTTAAAGAGTGTTCTAAGGTTAAAATTAGTCAAAAAATTATTACTCCATGGAGGTTTGATGAGGCACGTAATGAATCATTATCACGAACCTGTGATGATGCTGATTTATATGTTTCAACTGATTTAGATGATCGTTTTATTAAAGGGTGGAGGAATATAATTGAAAGTAAATGGAAGCCTGGTATAAATAAAATAAGGTATCCATATGTATTAAAGTTTAACCCTGATGGGACATTTGCTAGATTTTTAAATGTTGGTAAAATACATACAAAAGATTTTAAATGGATATATCCAATTCATGAGGTGTTAGAATGTTCTGGTAAAGTAAGTGAATTAGAAATTCCAGAATTAGTATTATCTACAACTTTGGAATCGGGTCATAAAGAGTATCTTGATTTATTAAAACTAGCAGTAAAAGAGTATCCTGGTAATTTGAGACACCAATTTTTACTTGCTAGGGAATATTATTTGAATGGTCAAAATGAAACTGCAATTAAAGAGTTTAAAAAGTATTTAAAAACGGCTACTTGGGACCAAGAAAAATCTGTATCTATGCGTTTTATGGCTAGGTGTTATAAAAATTTAGATGATATGGATAATGCAGTTTTGTGGTATAAGAATGCGGCTAGGGAAACCCCTAATGTTCGTGAAGCTTATTATGAACTTGGTGAACTATATTTTAAACAAAAAAATTATTTAGAGTCTAAAGTGTGGCTAGATGAAGCGCTTAGTATAGAAACTCAGAATAAATATTATATAAATGATGAAAAACCATGGAATGGAAGTATTTATGATATGCTTGCATATTGCAATTATAGTTTAAAAAGATATAAAGAGGCTTATTCTCATGCTTTAACCGCAAAAAAATATTTTCCAAATGATAAAAGGATTGAAAAAAATATAAATGTATATAAACATTATGCAGATAAGGAGTAATAGTCATGAAAAGAAATAATACAGAATTTAATAAGACTAATGTTGGAGAAATTGTAACTTTATATGGATGGGTTAGTAAAAAACGTGATTTAGGTGGCTTAGTATTTATTGATTTAAGAGATAGAAGTGGGATTATTCAACTTGCTATAAGGCCTGAATGTGCTGTTTATAATAAGGTTTTAGAAATTAAAAATGAATATGTTATTAAAGTTGTTGGTGAAATTACTTTAAGGGAAAATTCTAATCCTAATTTAAAGACTGGTGATATAGAGGTTATTGTTAGTGATGTAGAAGTTCTTAATGAATCTAGGGAGTTACCTTTTGATTTAAATAAAGTAACTGCTTTAGAGGACACTAGACTTAAATATCGTTATTTGGATTTAAGGCGTAATGAACTTAAAGATAAATTAATAATGAAATCTTTGATTATGCAAAGTGCGAGAGATTATTTAAATAATAATGAATTTTTAGAAATAGAAACTCCTATTTTATGTAAATCAACACCAGAAGGGGCTCGTGATTATTTAGTACCTTCTAGAGTTAATAAAGGATCATTTTATGCACTTCCACAATCACCACAATTATTTAAACAGTTATTAATGGCTTCTGGATTTGAAAAGTATTATCAAATTGCTAGATGTTTTAGAGATGAGGATTTACGTGCTGATAGGCAGCCAGAGTTTACTCAAATAGACTTAGAGATGAGTTTTGTTAATGAAGAGGATGTAATGAATCTTACTGAAGGATTACTTGCTAACATTTTCAAGAAAACTAAAGGTATTAACCTTAATTTACCTTTTAATAGAATGACATATGAAGATGCATTTAATATGTATGGTAGTGATAAACCTGATACAAGATTTGAAATGGTAATTAATGATATTACTAATGCCTTTGTAGATACTGATTTTGGCGTATTTAGAGGCGTTATTGATGATGGTGGTATGATTAATGCTATTGTGGTTAAAAATGCTGCTGATAGGTATTCTAGAAAGGATATTGATAAGTTAACTGAGGTTGTTAAAAGTTATAAGGCTTCTGCTTTGGCATTCTTAAAATATGATAATGAATTTACTGGTAGTATCGCTAAATTTGTTGATGAAAAAACTGGTGATTTATTAAAAGAACAATTACATTTAGAAAATAATGATTTGATTTTAATTGTTGCTGGTAATAAAAAGATTGTTAAAACATCTTTAGGTGCCTTAAGATTAAAACTTGGCAAGGATTTGGATTTGATTGATAGTAGTAAATTTAATTTCTTATGGGTTACTGATTTTCCTATGTTCGAGTATAGTGAAGAAGAGGGCAGATATATTGCTTGTCACCATCCTTTTACTCATCCTATGGATGTTGATAATTTAGATGATAAGGAAAATGCTTTAGCGCGTGCTTATGATATTGTTTTAAATGGTTATGAAATTGGTGGAGGTAGTATAAGAATTCATAAACCTGATGTTCAAGAAAAGGTTTTAGAGGCTTTAGAATTTACTAAGGAAGATGCTTATAATAAGTTTGGTTTCTTACTTGATGCTTTAACTTATGGAACACCACCTCATGGAGGTCTTGCTTTAGGTCTTGAACGTTTAACGATGATTTTAAGTGGTACTGATAATATTAGAGATGTAATCGCTTTTCCTAAGACTACTAGTGCTTCTTGTTTAATGACAGAGGCACCAAATGAGGTATCTATTCATCAATTAGATGAACTACATATTAAATTAAAATAAGTATAGAATTTCTATACTTTTCTTTTGTTTTATTGTATAATTTTAAAGAGGCGATTTGTATGGAAAAATACCGTGAAATTGAAAAAAGTATTATTAAAAAATATCGTAAGGAAATATGGAGTAAATTTGTTAAGGCGGTTAAAACTTATAATCTTATTGATGAGGGCGATAAGATTGCGGTTTGTATAAGTGGTGGGAAGGATTCATTTTTGCTGGCTAAATGTATGCAGGAACTTCAAAGACATGGTATTTTTAAATTTGATTTAGAGTTTATTGTTATGAATCCTGGATATGCGGATGAAAATATAAATAAAATTAAGGAAAATTTAGAATTAATGAGTATAGAGGCTCATATATTTGATACACCTATTTTTAAAGTGGCGGATACTTGTTCTAGTCCTTGTTATTTATGCGCAAAAATGCGTAGGGGATATTTGTATGATTATGCTAAAAAAATAGGGTGTAACAAAATAGCCCTTGGTCATCATATGGATGATGTAGTGGAGACTGTTTTACTTAATTTAATATATAATGGTTCTTATTCTTCAATGATGCCTAAACTTAAGAGTGATAATTTTGATGGTTTAGAGTTAATTAGACCTTTATATTTGGTTAGAGAGGATAGTATTATTTCTTGGAAAAATTATAATGATTTATGTTTTATTGATTGTGCATGCTCTATCACTAAAAAGGATGGCGGGAAAAGACTTTTGATGAAAGATTTAATTAAGGAAATGGAAAAATATAATAAAGATGCTTTAAAAAGTATTTTTACTTCTACAAGTAATGTAAACTTGAATACTATTATTTCTTATAAAAAAGAAGGGGAAATACATAATTTTTTAGATGAATATTAAAGTTATGTGTAAAGTTTTATATTATGTAGTGATATTTTGAATAAATTATGATATAATATAATTGTCTAGAAGGTATGACCATTATCAAAAACCTACAAGTTAGCGATAGGGAATTTAATTTATATATGGTGTTGAATGCTTACTTTGTAAGAATCCTAAAATGTATAATGTAATGCCCACCTGGATGAGTCCGGTTTTATCGTTAAAGTCTACTTCTGGACTTTTTTATTTATTAAAAAAGAATTAGTTTTTGGCTAATTCTTTTATTTTGTCTGTATTTTTAAAGTTTAATTTGGCAATTTTCTTTAAGACTTGAACACCGTGTTTTTTTACAAGCATGGCACCTGTTTCATCAACTATGTTTCCAGCACCTTTTGGTATTTTTACATTGTATTCTTTTGAAAGTTTTTCAAATTCTTTAATTAATACATATCTACTTATTAATGAAGCACAAGCAACTGATAAACATTGATCTTCTGCTTTTGTTAAGAAGGTTATATTTCTTTGAACTTCTGGTAAGTTATTTATGTATTTATAATATATAAATGGTTCTGTAAATTGATCGACCACTATATAGTCATGTTTTTTATACTGTTTGTTCATATCAAGTAGTACTTTGTTATGTAAAACTGCTTTAATAGTATTTAAATTCATTTTTTCATTATATTTATTATTGTATTCTTCGTTACTTAGTATCATACTAGAGTATGGGATGTTTTTTATTATTTCTGGAACTACTTTTAAGATATGTGCATCAGTTATTTTTTTAGAATCTCTAACACCTAGATTTTCTAAGAAAGGAATATCTTTTTTTGTTACATATGCAGCAGTTACTACAATTGGTCCAAAATAGTCTCCTGTTCCAACTTCGTCAGAACCGATTGAAGTAGAGTAGTATACTTCTTTATTAAAAGGTCTTGAATTATCTTTTTCTTTAGGATTATTACTTACTGATTTTATTTCTAGTTTTTTATTTGGATTTAAATGTTTTTCCATTTCAGTCCACATATTAGCGTCTATATCAGCGCTTATTCCTTGGAATACTGCTTTACCACTTTCATATAATGTAACCATAGTATCTGCTTCTTTTGCTTGAAATATAGCATAGGGTGGGGTTACATCTCTTTTTTTATCTTGAAAGTATTCTATCATTTTTTCTTTTGTATTATTACTAACTTTTAAAGTTATTGTACGAACATTGTTTTTTGCCATGTTAATCACCATTATCATTTTAACATAAAATATAGAGAATCGCAATATTCAGGAGGCGACGCTTATAATTTATCTTGAAAATATTTATCAAATATAATATAATTGATTAAGAATAGGAGGTCTATATGAATATAGTTGATATTGTTATTTTAATATTTATTTTATTTGGAGGACTTATTGGATGGAGGCAAGGTTTTACTAAAAGTTTAGTAAATTGTGTTGGATATATTTTAATTATTGTTATTGCTTTTGTTTTGAAAAATCCAATTAGTGAGTTTTTTATGATGTATTTACCTTTTTTTGATTTTTTTGGTTTGATAAAGGGACTTACTGTTTTAAATATTGCTTTATATGAAATTATTGCGTTTTTACTTGTTTTTGGAATTTTATTAATTGGTCTTAAATTTTTGATGGTGGCAACTACAGTGTTTGAAACTATTTTAAAGTTTACAATTATTTTAGGCGTTCCATCTAAAATATTGGGAGCAATTTTAGGTTTAATTAAGAACTATGTAATTGCATTTATGATTTTATATATTTTATCTTTACCTATAATTACTGGTACTAGTTTTTTAGAAAAGTCTAAATTTACTGAGCCAATATTAGCAAGTACACCAATTTTGTCTATGTTTGCAGATAATAGTATGAAAGTGGCTAGTGAGTTTACAAGTCTTACTAAAAAATATGATGAATCTACTTCAAATGAATTTAATTTAGAAACTTTGGATTTGTTTTTGAAATATGATGTAGTAAAAGTAAGTACAGTGAATAAATTAATAGAAAAGGGTAAAATAAGGATAGATGGTTCTAAGGAACTTTTAGAAAAATATGAGGAGGAATAATATGGAAATAATTGAAGCGAATGAAAGTAATTTTGATGAGTTACTTACTAGAGGAGATATGCTTGTAGATTTTTATGCGACTTGGTGTGGGCCTTGTAAAATGCTTGCACCTGAACTTGAAGCAATTAAGGATGAAATTCAAATTGTTAAAGTTGATGTTGATGAAAATAGGGAACTTTGTAAAAGATATGGTGTTATGAGTATGCCAACTTTAATTTATTTTAATGGTGGTAATCGCGATGTTAGAATTGGGTATATGCCAAAAGAGGAAATACTTAGATGGATAGGTAGATAGCCTATCTTTTTGTTTATATTTTTGATATAATATTAATTGGTGAAGAAAATGAAGAAAATTTTTATAATTGCATTTGTTTGTACTTTTATTGATCAAGTTGTTAAAATTTTATTATCTGGTATTTTAGAGGTTGGTCAAAGTATTAATATAGTTAGTAGTTTCTTTGCTGTTACGATGCTTCATAATACTGGAGCAGCATTTAGTATTTTAACTTCTAATACTATTTTGCTTATTTTGGTTAGCATTGTAGCTTTAAATTTAATTTATTTCTTTTTGATAAGAAATCGAGATTTAACAAAATTAGAGAATGTTATATATGGAGTTTTAATTGGTGGTATTTTAGGAAATTTAATTGATAGGATAATTCATGGTTATGTTATTGATTATTTGGATTTTACTATTTTTGGTTATGCTTTTCCAGTCTTTAATTTTGCGGATATATGTATTGTGATTTCTATTTTCTTAATTATTATTTTAACTTGTAAAGGAGAAAAAAATGAAGTATCAAGTAAGTGAAGCCGGTATTAGGTTAGATAGTTTTTTAGCAGAGTCTATGGATATTAGTCGTAGTAGCGTTCTTAAAATGATTAAATCTGGTGAAGTTTTGGTAAATGGTAAAGTTTCTAAGGGGGGCTATATTGTTCGTTTGGATGATGAAATTTGTGTTAATCATGTAGACGAGGATATGGATATAGTACCTGAAAAAATGGATTTAGATATTGTTTATGAGGATGATGATGTAATTGTTGTCAATAAGGCTAATGGCGTTGTTGTTCATCCTGCTCCTGGTAATTATCATGGTACTTTGGTTAATGGTCTTTTATATCATAGTAAATTAAGTGATAAAAACGGGCAGTTTCGTCCTGGAATTGTCCATAGAATAGATGCTTATACTACTGGTCTTTTGATGGTGGCTAAAAATAATAAAGCACATGATATTTTGGCTAAGGAACTTGCTGATAAGAAAACTTATAGAAAATATGTGGCTTTAGTTTGGGGTGTTATTCCTAATGATACTGGTTTAATTGACGCACCTATTGGTAGGTCTTTAAATGATCGTAAGAAAATGGCGATTAATCCTGACGGGAAAGATGCCATTACTCATTTTAAAGTTTTAAAAAGATTTAAAGATGTTACTTTAATTGAACTTAAGTTAGAAACTGGTCGTACTCATCAAATAAGAGTGCATATGGATTATATTGGTCATCCAGTTGTTAATGATCCTGTTTATGGAAAAAGAAAAAGAATAGATGAATCTGGACAATGTTTACATGCTAAGGAACTTGGGTTTATTCATCCTAGTAGTGGTGAATATATGCAGTTTAATAGTGAACTACCAGAGAAATTTATAAATATTATGAATTATTTTGAATAGGAGGTTTATATGGAAGGGTTTAGTGAACCTAATGATGAACTTGTTATGAAGTTACTTAGGTATTTTATTTCTGAAAAAAATTATAGTCCTATTGTTATTAGGGGGATTCAAGGTGAGATTTGGCTTGAAAATTTAAATGAAGATTATAAAATCATAAGAATTGTTTCTAATTATATTCATAATAATGAACAATTTGAATTTGATTTATTTAAAACTAAAAAATTAATGAAAATGATTAAGAAAAAAACTCTTTCTTTAAAAATGAATGCACTTAGTATTTTTGTTAATTTAAATGAAAATGTTGATTTAGAAAAATACGATGATGTTTCTAAAATTGATATTGCTGGTATTAATGATGTAAATGATTTGAATAACTATAATTTTATTATTGATACTTTTCCTGATATTACTAAGCAAATGACTTTTACTGAAAAAGGTATGGAGTTATTTATGAAGTTAACAGGGGATATTACTAAGAAGAATGAGGGTGAATCTAAAATGAATGAAGATGTATTTTCGATGAAAAAACCAGTTATTACTTATGCATTAATTATAATAAATGTGATTATATATTTTTTAAGTAATATGTTTGGCTTTGTAGATGATTTTGCAGTTAATAGGTATTACATTATAAATGGTGAATACTATCGTTTGATTACTGGTATGTTTTTACATGCTAATTTATTTCATTTGATTTTTAACTGCTATGCTCTTTATATTATTGGTATGCAACTTGAAAGTTTCCTTGGTAAATGGCGTTATATTATTGTTTATTTATTAAGTGGGCTTGCTGGTAGTGCATTATCTATATTTATGAGCACAGGATTTAGTGTTGGTGCTTCTGGGGCAATATTTGGTCTCCTTGGTGCATTATTATATTTCGGATATCATTATCGTGTTTATTTAGAAACTGTAGTGAAATCACAAATTATTCCTTTAATTGTTTTAAACTTAATTATTGGTTTAATGCCAGGAATTGATAATTGGGCTCATATTGGTGGTTTAATAGGTGGTGTATTTGCAACTATGTTTGTTGGTATTAAATATAAATCTACTAAATTTGAAATGATTAATGGAGGAGTACTTTATTTAATCTTTATAGGGTTCTTATTATTTATGACTTTTAGTGGTATGTTATTTCAATAAAAAAGCGATTTTATCGCTTTTTCTTTTGATATGTTTTTACTTTGTCTTCTGATTTTGAAGATGAAGTTAGAATTTTTTTTGCTTCTTTTAAGGCATCTATATCTGTACACTGTTCAATACTATCTAATATATTGTTTTCTTTTTGTTTTTCTTTTAATTTTGAGTTTTCGGTTTGAATTGTATCTGTTTGTTTTTCTTTTTTGATATTATTTTCTGGTTTTGATAGTTCATGATATTCTTTGATATTAATAACTTCTAATATCGCAGTAGCCGTTAAACTTAAATATGTGATAATTTCGAAAGTTAGGGCAGGGGATAATATCATTCCATACCCTGATATTAGCGATATACTAAGTGGCCACATTTTTATTCTACCGCTTTGAAGACTTTTACCATCATTTTTACTGTTATTTTTTAATGCAGATTTGGTATTTATTAGAGCAATTGTGCTTTCTAGAACTAATGGTACTGCCATTAGCGGAATAGTTGGTATTAATGCTACTAAAAGTCCGATTGAACATATTTTATCTGATACTTGATCAAGCAGTTGACCTAATTTTGTTTGTCCATTTAGGGCTCTTGCAATTTTACCATCTAGAAAGTCAGTTAATAGGAATGCAGATGATGTTAATAATACAAGAGGTATATTACCAGATAGAGCCAATGGTGGGATTATTAATGGGGCAAACATTCTTGATGCACTAAGTAAGTTTGGAATTATTGCTCTTGGATTTTTTATGTCTTTTAAAATTTCTTTTTTATTTATGTTTTTCATTGGTTACACCTCTTTTTTATTTGTTATTGTATCATGTTTATCTTTATAAAACAAGTTTTCGTTAATAAGAAAAAATGCTTAAAATAATAAGCATTTTTAATTTTCGTTTTTACGATTTTTTCTTTTTTCTAAGTATTTTGGTAAAACGGTTTCAGATAATATATATGATACAATTGAAAGGGCGATAGTGATTACCCAATATAGTATTAACATTTCATTATATGAGGCATGATGTTTATCAAGTAGGAATGTTCTTACTGGTATATTGTTTAAATACAAGATAAATCCAAATTTTCCAAGTTTTTGGAATATTGGTGAAGTAAATAATTTTGAAGAATAACTTGTATTACTAAATGTGATAGCAATTCCTATTAAAAATAAAATAGCGATTAAATAACTACCACATATATCAAATTGCATATTGGCAATTAATAAAAGATAAATGCAAGTTTCTATTATTGTAAAGCTTATTGTTTGTGTTAGTTGTTTTTCTTTTATATAGTTACAAATTTCATAAGCAATTACTCCTAAATTGATAAATATGATACCTTTGTAAAAACCGTTTATAAATATAAAGTCGCTACCTAATGGATCGTTAATATCTATTTTTAAATAGCTACAAAGGCCTATAGTACCTATTATAATTAATGGAGCAATTAAATAATTGTAATTTTTTTTGAATTTATAAGCAATTGGAAATAGTATAAATAATACTATAATCATTACTGAAATATACCAACAAGATTTGTTAATAAACATTCCTTGACTTAAAAAACCGGAAAATAGTAGTTCAGTAATATTACTATTTGAAAATA
>JAAWSW010000027.1 GCA_022801735.1 Bacilli bacterium
TCTACCTAATTCCTTCCTCTAGCACAAAAAAAGTTCAAAAAATTGAACTTTTTAATCATTATAACTATTATTATATAAAAAAAGACTATTTCTAGTCTTCATTTACTACTTCATAACATCTAGGACAAATATCATCAATAATATATCTTTCATTAAAGTAATTCCAGCATCTTTCACATCTAACGCCTTCAAATTTTTGAACTTCTACATTACAATAATCATACTTCTTAAGGTCATCAACACTAATAATAACCTCAGAAACAATTAATAATTGTTTTAAATCAGATAATATAGGTTTCAAAGTTTCTTTATCTTCATCTCTTAAATTTAAATATACTTTAGCCTCTAATGATTTACCAATAATTTTTTCATTACGAGCCTCCTCTAAAGCCTTATAAACATCATCTTTAATACTAAAGAATACACTCCAAAGTTCTAATAACTCATCTTTATCTTTATAAATAAGCGGCTCAGGAAAACTTTCTAAATGAACACTTTCTTCATTAGTTTCTGGAAGTAACTTATAAACTTCTTCACTAGTATAAGGAAGAATTGGTGCCATCAAACGAATTAAAGCATATAAAGTTTCATATAAAACTGTTTGAACACTTCTTCTCTCTAAAGAATCTGCCTTATCAATATATAAAATATCTTTAGTGAAATCTAAATAGAAATTAGACATAGATGAAATATAATTATTTACAAGTTTATAAATCTCATCAAAGTCATATTCATCATAACTTTTTCTAACCTTCTTAACTAATTCGTTAAGTAAAACCATCATATATTTATCAGCAGAAGGCATCTTATCATAAGCAACTTTATCTTTTTTAGGATTAAAATCAAATAAATTACCAAGCATAAATCTATAAGTATTTCTAATTTTACGATAACTTTCTTTAACTTGTGCAAGTAACTCATCACTAAAACGAACATCTTCAGTGAAATCCACGCTACAAGCCCATAATCTCAAAATATCAGAACCATGTTTAGAAACAACTTTCATTGGATCAACAACATTTCCAATACTCTTACTCATTTTATTACCCTTACCATCTAAAACAAATCCAGTAGAAAGCAATTCTTTATATGGACTCTTACCTTCAAAAGCCATACCACAAATTAATGAAGAATTAAACCATCCACGATATTGGTCTGAACCTTCTAAATAAACATCAGCAGGAAAATTCATGCCACGTTCTAATAAAACACCAGCAAAAGAAGTACCAGAATCAAACCAAACGTCCATAATATCTGTTTCTTTAGTAAAATTACCGTTTGGACTATGAGCATTTGTGTACCCTTTAGGAAGTAATTCTTTAGCATCTTTTTCAAACCAAATATTAGAACCATATTCTCTAAATAATTTAGCAACATGCATCATAACATCATAGTCAACAATTTCTGTTCCATCTTCAGCATAGAAAATTGGAATAGGTACTCCCCATGCTCTTTGACGAGAAATACACCAATCTCCTCTATCACGAATCATATTATAAATACGAGTTTTTCCCCACTCTGTATGGAATTTAATTTTTTCATCAATTTCATTAAGTAAATCTTCTCTTATTTTATCAACACTACAGAACCATTGTTTAGTAGCTCTAAAGATAACAGGACCTTTAGTTCTCCAGTCATGAGGATATGAGTGTTTAATAAATTTAAGTTTTACTAAATAACCATTATCATCTAACCATTTAGTAATCTCTTTATTAGCATCTTCAAAGAATAAACCACTGAACATTCCAGATTCATCATTAAGAACACCTTTATCATCAACACCATTTACCATTGGTAAATCATTATTCTTACCAACAATAAAATCATCTTCACCATAAGAAGGTGCAGTGTGAACCAAACCAGTACCAGCATCCAGAGTAACATGATGACCTATAACAACTGGACTTTGTCTATCAGCAAATGGATGATTATAAATAACCCCAACTAAATCAGAACCCTTAAAGATTTTTAACTTTCTAAAAGTCTCAATTTCAAACTCTTCCATTAAAGGTTTTACAAGTTCAGACGCAAGAATATAATATTCATCATTAACTTTTACTCTAGCATAATCTAAATTTTCACCAACACATACACCTGTATTTCCAGGAAGTGTCCATGGTGTTGTTGTCCAAATAATTAACTTGTCGCCTTCTTTAACAAAATCATTACCAGTAGCAACCTCAAAAGCCACATAAATAGATGGGTCTTTACGATTTTTATATTCAATTTCAGCCTCTGCTAAAGCAGTTTCACTACTTGGAGACCAATAAACTGGTTTTAAACCATTAAAAATTAAACCCTTCTTAGCCATTTTCGCAAAAACTTCAATTTGTTTAGCCTCATACTCTTTCATCAATGTAATATAAGGATTATTCCAATCAGCAATAACATTCAAATTCATAAAATCTGATTTTTGTTTAGCAACTTGCTCCAAAGCATACTCTTCACATAATTTTCTAAACTCAGCAGTACTAAGTTCCTTACGGTTTACCCCACTCTTAGTAACTGCATGTTCAATTGGAAGCCCATGAGTATCCCATCCTGGAATAAACTCTACATAATAACCTTCCATCATTTTAGAACGATTAATAAAATCCTTTAATATCTTTTGAAAAGAATGACCTAAATGAATATTACCATTAGCGTATGGTGGACCATCGTGTAAGACAAAAGGTTTATGTCCTTTGTTTTTATCTTTTATTTTATTATATAAATCCATCTCTTCCCAAGCATCTCTTTGTAATTTTTCATTTTCAGGTAAATTACCTCTCATACTAAACTCAGTTTTTGGCATTAATAAAGTATCTTTAAGTTCCATATTATCATCTCCTCTTATAAACAAAAAAACTCATCCAACTAAGGACGAGTTATACCCGCGGTACCACCTTATTTTATAAATAATTATACACTCATAACTATAACGCGTTACCGTTTTTTCCTACTTAATTTCAGAAAAACACATCAAGAGTGATCTGTATATTAATTATTTATTAGTTTTCACCAGCCACTAACTCTCTATAAAATAAATCTAATATACCGTCTCTATCATATGTTTTAAAGTTCTATTTTATCAATCTCACTTATAACTTCTAATTGAGACTCAACAATATCCTTTAAACGACGTTTAAATATATTTACATTTCTCTTCAAAGTCATTGAATCATTTTCAATTTTTTCAGCCTTTATAAGTGCTTCGTTGACAATTCTGTTAGCATTTCTCTTTGCATCATTAAGTACAACCTCACTCTCACGGTGAGCGGCTATCTTTAATTGATCAGATGTTTTTTGAGCCATCATAATTGCTCTATTTAAAGTATCTTCCATTCTCTCATATTGTTCGAGTTTATCTTTTGATACTGTCGCACTTTTAAGTTCTTCTTTCAAAGATTTAATTTCAGCATCTTTTTTATCAATCTCTGAAATCATTTGTTCAACCTTTGTAATTACACTATCTAAAAATGCATTTACCTCATCTGGATCATAACCTCGAAGCGTTCGATTAAATTTTTCCATAATCTCCACCTCACATGGCGCTATATATTGTAGCACATTTTTCCTATTTTTTCAAAATATTTTACCATTCAATATTTATATCATTATTATCATGTATACCTTTTCCATCAGTATCCCCAGTAATTTCACCTTGAACACTAACATTATTAGGTGCACAAATAAAAATTCCACCACCAATTTTTTGAATTTTACCATTTATTGCATAAATAGTTCCACTTAAAAAATCAACTATTCTTTTTGCTTGTTCTGGTGTTACTCTTTTTAAATTAACCACAACAGTATTACGTTTTTTCAAATGATCAGCAATTTGTTGTGCTTCAGAAAACGCACGTGGTTCTAAAAGAATCATTTTAGCCCCGCCTTCTTCAGTAAGTGCTTCTTCTGCTTTTATATCATAATAATCTTCTGAAGATGTAAATACTTCTTCCTCTTCACCCATTATTTTACCAAATAAACCCATAATTATCCTCCTTGTTGTGACAGTTTCTCACTTTACTATAACAATTTTATCACAGTTTCAATAAAAATCAAACGTTTTTTATTTTAAATTTACGTTTTTCACTAAAAAAGGTAAAAGTTTGCTATAATTTTACACTTTAGTTTTCATCGTCATCATCAATATCAGGTTTTTTCTTCTTATATCCTATATAATAAACCCCTGGTTCCATAGTAAACCTTGTAATAACATGTTCAATATCTTCCTCTGTTTTCTCTTCCAAAGAAATATCTATAACAATCTCCACATTGTCATTACCCTTTTCATTAGTCTCCATGCTATTTAATTTAATATCAGTCTCAGACATAGTTTGTATAAGCATGGTTCTTAAAATCATCTCTTTTTCCTTAGATAAAACTATAGTTAAAATATAACTCTTATTATTTTGCTTTTCATGCATATCAAGTAATTTTTTAGTAATATACCTTAAAACTATATTAGCAACCAAAATAAATACAGTCCCAGTTATCGCTTCAGTTAATAATCCAGTCGCACATAAAACCCCAATAGCCGCATTACACCATAAAGTTGCAGCCGTATTAAGACCACGAATATTGGCTCCATCTTTAATAATAACACCTGCACCTAAAAAACCAATACCCGAAATAATTTGCGCAGGAACTTTCATATCATCCATTCTATCAAGCATAACTGGCATAGAAGCAAATAAAAATGCTCCTAAACAAACAAGCACATTAGTCCTAAGACCAATTGCTCTTCTTCGCCACTGCCTTTCAAGGCCTACAACAAAACTTAAAAATAATGCTATTAAAATTCTAAATAAAAAATCTGTATACTCCATTTACTACTCCCCTTCCTTTAATTGTATATGTTCAAAATTAAAACATGACAATTTTAAACATGGAATTACCATTTTACTATTTTTAAGTATCCTAAGTCAAGCACAAATTTTATATTGACAAGGATATAACTACATGTTATAATCGATAGTAGGAAATGAGTTCTCCACAAATGTGTAAGTCTATGACTTATGCATGGAGCATTTCCTTTTTTTAATGTAAAATTAACATTTCAGTTGCAATTTTATAAATAGAACCATCATCTTTACCATCACATACAATATTATCGATATTATAAACATGATACTCTTCTAAATCATAATTCCATAATCTTATATTTTCTACTAATTTTTCTACACTAATAGTCATTGGAAAATCACCTTCCATAAATTCAGACAATACTTCAGCAGATACAACATATAAAATATCAGAATTAACCTTTTCTCTAGCAGTAATAAATACTCTATACTTCTTCCCATTCATAAATAATGGAGCCACAAAATGATGATATTCTAATTCATTAGGATTTTTATTTTTACCTTTCATAGGTGGTAAACTATCAATATATATCGCATTCTCAAAAAGTTCTTTTAATTTACAAGCAGCATTTAAATTATTAATATATTTAATATCAAAGGTATTAAAATTAACAGTAGGATGTAATATTTTATTTAATGTATGACTATTTATTTTAGCCTTATACCCAGTAGCCTTATTAACTATATAACCATTTTCCTTTTTTAAAATTTTTGTTACCTTATTTCTAAGATAATTAAGTTCCCTATACTGCTTGGGTAAAAATGAATAATAATGTTTATTAACAATAAATTTTATATTTTTATTTAAATCTAAATACTTATTACGTAAAGATATGTTACTTATAATCTTCACCTCCTAAATATAATATACCCTGTCCATATGCCAAATTCCTGCTTAATTATTAAAAAAAATCACTTTTTTTACATTTTTTTCATAAAATATTAACACACATGTAACTACATGTTATACTTTGTGACAGAAAGTGAGTTCCTCACGGATGTACAGATTTTATATCAGCGTTTGAGGCACTTCCTTTTTTATATGAAAAAAAGGCATCAAACTTAAGATGCCTTTTAATAATTTAAATAAATTTACTTAAATTTTTGTAATACCTTTTGTTTTTCTTTTGCTTCCATCGGTACTTCTATTTGATTCACAAGACGAAGGTGTTGCATAGCCTTTTCATGTTCTACTTCAGAATCTTCTATTTTTAATATATCAGGTACATATTTTTCTACAATTATTTCTGAGTCAGTTATAGATAAAACGAACATAGAAATTGCACTAGAAATAATTATACTGCTAATTACACCTGGGGGTGTAACACCACCCATAAGTTCAATACTTAAAGGTGTAAATATAGCCATTGAAAATGCAAAAGAACCTACCCCTTCTAAAGTATATCTAATTTTTTTATTTTCTCTCACTTTATTAAATATTTTTAATTTTCCAACATGTTCCAACGAACCATCTTCTGATAATAAAGTATCATTTTTTATTTTTTCTTCCTTATCAATACTACGCTCTACAATTTTTTCCATAGTACTACCTTTCCAAGTTACCGGAAGTGAAAAATGCCTATGTCTTATACCTATACCAGAAGAAACCCCTGGTATCATTTCCCTTGAATAAGGTTTATAAGTTTTAGATTTAACAGACTTAGATAAACATTCTTTTTCTACACCCTCTTCGAAATTATCCATTTCAAAACCTCCATACACAAAATTAAAATTTCATTTTCTCCTTAACATAATCTACTACTTCATCTAATTTTAAAGTAACTTGCTCCATAGTATCCCTGTCCCTAACAGTAACAGTACCATTATTAATAGTCTCATCATCAATAGTTATTGCATATGGAGTTCCAGCCACATCTTGTCTTCTATATCGTTTACCAATATTACCAGTTTCATCATAAGTACACATAAATTCCTTAGATAAATTTCTAAATACTTCCATTGCCTTTTCACTATGGTGTTTTTTTACAAGTGGTAAAACAGCCACCTTATAAGGCGCTAAGAAAGGATGAATACTCATTACTTCTCTAATACTACCATCAGTAAGTTCTTCTTCCTTATAAGAATTACATAAAACAGCAAGTATCATTCTATCAACACCCACAGAAGGTTCAATAACATATGGAATATATTTCTCATTAGTTTCAGGATCTAAATATCTTAAATCACTTTCAGAATGTTTAATATGAGTTCCTAAATCATAATCTGTTCTGTCTGCAATACCCCAAAGTTCACCCCATCCGTGTGGATAAGCGTATTCAATATCCGTAGTCGCTGCACTATAGAAAACTAATTCTTCTTTAGCATGATCACGAAATCTTAACTTATCTTCATCTAAACCTAATGATTTAAGAAAATCCATACAATAAGAACGATAATAATCAAACCATTTTAAATCTTCACCAGGTTTGCAGAAAAATTCAAGTTCCATTTGTTCAAATTCTCTTTGTCTAAAAATAAAGTTACCAGGAGTAATTTCATTTCTAAATGCCTTACCAATTTGTCCAATACCAAAAGGTAATTTAGCACGCATACTTCTTTGTACATTAGCATAGTTAACAAAAATACCTTGGGCAGTTTCTCCTCTTAAATAAACTTTATTCTTACTATCTTCAGTAACACCCATATGAGTTTCAAAAAGTAAATTGAATTTTCTAATAGAAGTAAAATCATTAGAACCACATTTAGGACAGCAAATACCCTCACTAGCAATGTATTCTTCTAACTTTTCATTACTCCATCCATCACCAGTTTCATCTCCATTAGTATGTTCCTCAATCAACTTATCAGCACGATGTCTAGACTTACATTTTTTACAATCAATAAGTGGATCAGCAAAACTAGCCACATGTCCAGATGCTACCCAAACATTAGGATTCATTAAAATAGCCGCATCAAGGCCATAAGTATTTGAACTTTCCTCAACAAATTTTTTCCACCATGCTTTCTTTATGTTGTTTTTAAGTTCTACCCCAAGTGGACCATAATCCCATGTATTAGCAAGCCCCCCATATATTTCACTACCTTGAAATATAAAACCATATTGCTTACATACTGCAGTAATTTTTTCCATTGTAACTTTTTCCATAATCTCATCCTTTCAAAATAAAAAGAATTCTCCTAATAATGTAAGGACGAGCAAGCCCGCGGTTCCACCTTACTTATTCAAGAAGAATCCCTTAATCTATATGACTCCAGGTTTCCAAGCCTATCATCGCCTTTAAATATCTATTTACATTTTATGTGATGTTTACTTTTTTGTCAACCCTTTTTGCTTTGTTTGTTCATCTAATAATAAATATTCAAATTCCACTTCATCCGCAATATCCTGTGGAAATTTTCCTATATCAAAATCCCCCTCTATTTGACTTTTTTCTTTTGTTTAGGTTTTTGGGTATAACCACCTAAAATTAAATTTTCCTCATACTCATCATAAGGATATAAATCTCTAACCGCTTCTTTAGAAACACCAAATTTTTGTTCAAATTGTTTAGCATTTAAAAATAAATATTTAAATGTACTTTGTTCTAATGTATAACCACAACTAACTAAAAAACAACTTCTTGCATACGTTAATTCCAAACTCTGCATTAATCTAGATGGTTGAGTTAAAATAAGTTCATCCATTTCCTGAAGTTTAAAATACCACATTTTCCCTTCTAAATTTTCTTCACTAAAACCATATATTGGAGGAAATAATACTGTCATCTTATTTATTTCCTGTTCACTATATCCTTTTTCTAACATTGCATTTCTTTTTTCATCTAAAGTTGCCTCACTATAACAATATATTTGTGGAAATCTCACCGTAATAACATTTATATCTTTCTCTGTATACCCTTTTTCCAAAAGATACTCTCTTTTTCTTTCTAGATTATCTTCACCATAACCATATATGCTTGAACATAGTACAGTCATTCTGTTTATTTCTTTTTCACTATACCCCTTACCTAAAAAATAATTTCTTTTTCTTTCTAAATTATCTTCACCATAACGATATATATTAGGTAAAGTTATAGTCATTTTGTTAATTTCTTCTTCAGTATAACCATTTTCTAACAAATAATTTCTTTTCCTATCCAAAGTCTTTTCACTATAACCATATATATTAGGAAAAACCAATGACATCTTATTTATTTGTCTCTCACTGTATCCCTTTTCTAATAAATAATTTCTTAAAGCATCTAATTTTTCTATACTATAAGTAAAAATATCTGGGAAAATAATAGACATTTTATGAACTTCTTTTTCACTATATCCTTTTTCCAATAAATAGTTATAATTTCTAACAATATTACTATATAACTTATCCTCACTTAAATGATTTAGAGGATATGTATTTAAAATTTTCAATATTTGTATTTCAGTATACCCAAATTCTATTAATAATTGGCTTATATTCATTACATAGCCCCCTTTTTTTTGACCCGTTTAGTATAACAAAATATTAGAATTTGTCAAATTAACAAACAAAAAAAGACTATATTTTTTGTAAGTCCCTTATAAATTTCTTACTTTTTAAATATAATCCAGTATATCTATCATAATAATCATCTAAAAACATATTAATCTCATTCTTAGCCTGTTCACTTACCTCTAATTTAGTTATCTTAGAAATATCAACATAGCAAAACATTCTAATGAGTTTTATAGCCTTTTCACTAACAATCTTTTCATGTCCATAGCAGTTACCACATACATAACCACCTTTAAAACTAGATAAAGTTACAATATTAGTCTTACGACCACATACACTACAACAATCAATAACTGGCATAACCCCTAAATACTCTAAATATTTAAGTTCAACAATATTCATAATTACTAAAGGATCATACCCATCATCAATTTTTATTAAAGACTCTATTAATAAATCTAAAACCGAAGAATTATCATTTTGCTTAATAACTCCACTTGCCAGTTCCAAAAGATATGAAGCATAACTAATCTTTTCAATATCTTTCTTTATATTAATAAAAGGATTAATAACGTTTACCTCAGTTAAAGTAGAAAGTTTACCTTCCTTATAGTAAATCATAAATTTACCATAGGTAAGTTTAGTAGAAACACTTCGTAATGAACTTTTTAAATTACGGCACCCCTTAGAAATAATTCCAATAAGACCATATTCCTTAGTAATAACATTTAAAATTTTAGATGTTTCACTATATTTAGTTTCACTAACTACGATACCTTCCACTTCAACCATATTCTACCTCTTTTTTTTATTTTTTTCTGCTTTATATTTTAAATAATATTCCACTTTACCAGTTTTTTCAAATAAATCCCAATATAAATTCATTCTATCACTCTCCTATTATTATAGTGAGTGATACTTATATTTTTTATTCAAATTTATATTATTTTGTTAAAACTTTTTGACTTTCTCTTCTATAAATAAAACTATCTAAAACCATTTTTTCAAGCGCTGAACAAAAATTATAATATCTCTTCATTTCAGGATAAACAATTGCAAATTCAAAAGCCTTATCACTTTTCATATCATCAGAACTAAAAGTTTTTTCAAAATAAAATATTCCATTATTAATTTGAATTGATATACCATCTTCAAAATATAAACCTATTTGTGTTCCACTTACTCCATTAAAACTTTTATTTCTAGGATTAGCAACTCCAAGCCAACTAAGTAATACTTCTTCTAACTCTTTCATTTTTTCATCAAATTCTTCATTAGGACTATATGAAAATAATCTTTTAAAAATTTCATCTTCAGTCCCAAAATCATGTTTATTATAAAATGAATCACGCACATAAGTACAATCTGTATCTAATAATAAATACTCTTCTATTTTTTGATTTAAAATTTCTCGTTTTTCTTTTTCCATACTACACACTCCTACTGCTTTTACCTAGTATAAACTTCTTACTTTTCCATAAAATCAGTAAACCCAAGTTCAGTTAAATATTTTTCCCTTTCACGCCACTTTTTAATAGTTTTAACATAAAGTTCCAAATAAACTCTAGTGCCTAAAAGTTCTTCAATATCACCTCTAGCAAGAGTACCAATCTTTTTAACCATATCTCCATTTTTTCCAATTATTATTTTTTTAAGCGAATCTCTATCTACAATAATAGCCGCATTAATAATAGTTTTATCCTTATCACGAATAATCTTTTCAGTAATGCAAGTAACTGAATGAGGTACTTCCTCATCAGTTAGTCTTAATACTTTTTCACGAATAAGTTCACTTATCATAAATTCTAAAGACCTATTAGTAATATCCTCTTCACCAAAATACTTAATTTCATCAACTAAATAATTTCTAATAACCTTTAAAAGTTCTTCTGTATTTTTACCTTTAAGTGCACTTACAGGAACAATATCTGCAAAATCATATAAATCTTTATAATCCATAATACACTTAAATACTTCATCATTACTAAGCCCATCAATCTTATTAATAACTAAAATAACAGGTTTAGAAAGTTCCTTAAACTTATTGATGATATATTCATCACCTTTTCCAATCCCACTTTTCGCATCAACTAAAAATAAAATAACATCAACATCATCAATACTATAATAAGCACCCTTATTTAAAATCTTACCAAGTTTATGATTAGGTTTATGAATACCAGGAGTATCAACAAACACAATTTGAGTATCACAGTCATTATAAATACCTTGAATAACATTTCTAGTTGTCTGAGGTTTAGAAGACGTAATCGCTACTTTAGAACCAACTAAATTATTAAGTAATGTACTTTTACCAACATTAGGTCTGCCAATTAAACTAACAAATCCACTTTTAATTTTATCCATAAAACCTCCTTAAATTAATACTATCATCTTAGGTAAAAAGATAATAGCCGCCGTAACTACTGCCGTAATCGCAAAAACCAAAACAGCCGCAGCAGCAGTATCCTTAGCCACCTTCGCAATCGGATTAATTTCCTTACAAGTCAAATCAACAACTGCCTCAATACTAGTATTAATAAGTTCAGTTGCAATAACTAGTCCAATCGCTAATATTATTATCAACCACTCACCACAAGATATCTTAAAAGCAAAACCAAAAATAATAACTAAAATAGTAGCCAAAGTATGAACCCATATATTTTGTTCATACTTAAAAGCATACTTAAGTCCATCAACTGCATACATAAAACTTTTACCTAATCTTTTAATTCCTTTTTGTTTTAACTTATCTCTTGATATTGCATCCATCTAAAATCAACTCCTGCTCCTTAAACATAACTTCTTCATCTTCTTTTGTCATATGATCATATCCAAGTAAATGTAATAAACCATGAACTGTAAGAAAAGCCATTTCACGAAGTTCACTATGGCCATATTCTATTGCCTGCTGTTTCATTTTATCTACTGAAATATAAATATCTCCAAGTAATCTACCAAATTCAAACTTAATATCTTCATTATCCTCTAAAGCAAAACTAATAACATCAGTCTCCCTATCGATACCTCTATATTCTCTATTTATATCTCTAATAGTTTTATTATCCACAAAAATAACATTAAACATGACATCATTTAACTTCTTATATTTAAGTGCATATTCGATTACCCTGTTTTCTTCTTCTAAATCAATATCATAAGAAGTTTCATTAAAAATTTCAAACTTATTCATCTTATACTCCTACCATCTAATCCCTATTAAATAAACCAAAAATAAAGTTAATAAGAATACCATTATTATATTATAGATTATAGGTTTTTTCAATACCAAAGGTAATCTCACATTGATTTTTTCCATTAATTTATAAATATAAAAACCAACTATCCCTCCAATCACATTTAAAATAATATCATCAATATCAAAAACTCTTCCAATCATAAGTTGGGTAGTTTCAATCGTTAAAGAAATAAGTAAAGATAAACCAAATATAGACTTAAGCCTATCTAATTTCAAATAATAAGTCATAAAAAATCCATAAGGTAAAAATAAAATTACATTACCAATAACATTTTTAATAAACAACTTAGACCCAAAATCATACCTAAGCATCTCTCTAAATAAAACAAAATTAGAATTATTAAAACTAACATCCTGAAAAGTTACTATATAAAATAAACAAAGAACATATATAACAAAAAGGAGTGTTAAGAGTTCTTTGTATAAAATAATTTTCTTTTTATTCTTAAGTAAATAAACAATTCTTGTACTAGTAAGAATAACAATACTTAAAAATATAGTTGGCCAAACCTTTAAAGCAATATTCAAAATAGTATGTCTAATCATCAATATCCCTATATTCAGTTATATCTTCATAAATAGCAAAAAACATAGTAACTTCAACCGTATTTTCCTTCATACTACTTTTTAAATATTTACTTCTAATAATATATTCATCCTTTTTCAAAGACTTTTTCATCTTTTTAATTGAATGTTCCTGAGCCTTAACTAACGCTTCATCAAAAGTTAACACATCACTTATAACCTTTACTTCCTTTTGTTTTTGATGAACTAACTTAATAGGTAGTAATGGATGACTTAAAATAACGTCTTCCTCTACTTTTTTATTTTTAAACTTTTTAAAACCAAGTTCAATATCCTTATTTAAAAACTTAATATTATAAGATTCCTTCTTCTTACCAGTTTCCTTTTCTTCATAATAAGCAAAAGGATATTCTGTCTTAATAACATACCAAACTTCACCATAAGCCTTACCTAAAGCCCTAACCTTACCCATAGTTTTTTCCTCTTGTAAAATAACTTCACCATTAACAATTACATCACCCTTTTTAACATAATCATCTGTATTTCTTACAATAACACCACTACTTGCAGTAACCTTCTTAATAACAGCATCCTTTTTAGCCACTAGATTGCGTGGTACCTTATTGTCTTTTTTTGTAACAATTTCTCTTTCTTCAGCCCTAACAATATATTTAGTACCAACCTCTTCAATTTCAAGCCACTCAAGTCTATCGGGATAAGCATTTAAAATATCTTCTTTTATTTTTTCTAAATTTTTAAAAGATTTTTTTAAAGTATATTTTTTAATCCCGCGTTCATTAAGTTCATCCTTAATTAAACCACGAATTTCTTTATTAGAATGGACAACTTCGATATCAAAAACAACATTAGTTAAAAATATAAAAATACTAAAACCAACTAATAAAAATATAATCAAATGTTTATTAATCATAAATGTTCTTTTTATTTTTAAATATCCAAAAACATCTTCCTCATAAACTTCATAAATACTCTTAATTTTTAAAACAGTTTCTAAATCTTCTTTATATATAATTAATTTAACTTCATTTTTATCTATGTACTTAAGTGATAAAATATTTATTTTTCTGGCAGTTAACTTCTTAATAAAACGATTAATATTTTTACCTTTAACATTTAAGGCAACTTTACTTTTAAATTTTTCAATCATTTAAACTCTATATTTTTAATTATTCCAGAAATCAAAATTTCATCATTAAGAAGTTTAGAAATTATTAAATCTGAACCTTTAATAATCAAAACCCCACCACCATATCTCACAATTATTTTATCAGTATCAAAGTGATCAATGCATTCATAATTAACAATATCAAGTTTATTAGTTAAATAAGTTATTTTAAATTCATCTTCCATAATATAATTTCTCAAATCTTTAAGCATCCTATCACCTATAAAAAACTTATGAAAAGGCTTGTCAAAATATGTAGAAAAAAACTAATAAAATATCAAATGATAAATTATTAGTTTTATTTTTATGAAACTACCTTATATGGATTTGATTGTGTTCCTTCTCCATCCAAGTGGATATCAGATGTTAGATAGAGAACTGGACGCACGCCGAGGTCCGTACCGTTCGCAGTGATGTTGCGGACATATCCGTCAGCAAGCACACGCCACACGTGGCCACGGTTCGAAAAGACATAAGGCGAAACTGTCCATTCAGAGCCTGATTTGATCCACATCCAATTATTTGTATTACAATATCCTGTTGAATCACTATCATAACCTACTTTTAGACTTGTACATGTTGTATTAGTGGTTGTTTTTAATACATCGGTTACATTCATTAACCCTATTTTACCATTCCATTTATATAATGCTTCTTGCGATACATCAGTTGCGATATCTTCTGTATCTGTAGTATTACCAGGAGTTCCTACATTGAAATTATGGTTTACTATATATTTTGAATCTTCTTTTATTGTTCCTAAATATGTTGTATTTAAATATGTATTTAATGATGCATCTTTAGTTACTGTTCCTGAATATGTAGTTGTATCTATTGTTGGATTACCATTAGGATAATGTAATGTAAAATCTGATGGGGGATTTACTAGATTTGAAGTGGCAGCCCATGCATTACATCCAGAAGAGGATGCAGTAGTGCAATATGTGCTGGTAGATTTATCTCTTGTACCTGCAGTATCCCATGCTATATTTCCTATGCTTGTATCTCTTATGATTTTAAGTGTTCCATCTGATTCTACACTCATTATTCTCCATGTTTCATTATTGAATGTTATATAATTTGATGGTGTTGTTCCTTTATAAATATATCTTCCTATTTCTGTATCATCAGCATATAATCCATCTCCTGATGTTGTTTCAGTTGCAATTAATTTATCTGCGGCTGTTTCTCCTCCTGGAGTTCCTGATGCCCCATCTTTTTGTGAGTAATCTAATGTTACTGTAAATGTTCCTTCTGTACTTTCTGGCTGCGAAGTGACATTACTATCATACTCTACTTTTACTGTTAATACTGCACTATCTCCTGCATTTAATTCACTTCCCTCTTCTAATCCACTTGAAGTAAATTTTATTGCTGGATTATTTGAATCTGATAATGTTAT
>JAAWSW010000028.1 GCA_022801735.1 Bacilli bacterium
ATACCCCCCCCCCCCCCCTACTTTGTCAATACTTTGGCCAGTTTTAGGCGTAAAAAAAGACCATAATGGTCTTATTCTACAGTTACACTCTTGGCTAAATTTTTTGGTTTATCTATATCACATCCACGTAATTTAGCGACTTCATAGGCTATTAATTGTAAACATGGAATTATTAATATAGGTTGGAAAAAGTCACTAATTTTAGGTACTGATATATTAAAATCATAACTTGGTAAATTACTATTGGTAATTGCAATTATTTTAGCACCTCTAGATTTTACTTCTTCTATATTTGAAATTGTTTTTTCTCTAACTATTTTATCTGTAACAATAGCAATAACTGGTGTTCCTTTTTCTATTAGTGATATGGTTCCGTGTTTTAATTCTCCTGCTTGATAGGCTTCGCTGTGGATATATGATATTTCTTTTAGTTTTAAACTTCCTTCTAATGAAATAGCATAGTCAATTTTTCGTCCAATGAAGAATATATCGTTATTGTTATATATCGATTTTGCAATTTCTAAGTAACTTTCCCTTCTATCAATTATTTCTTTTACTAACCTTGGTAACATTTCTATTTCTTTAGCAAGGTCTATACTAGCACCATTTTTATCTTTTGTGGCTTTATAACTGAGTAATGCAAGAATTGCTACTTGCAGTAGATATGCTTTGGTTGTAGCAACAGCAATTTCTGGCCCTGCTTCAATATATATTTGTTTTTTACTTTCTCTGGCAATTGTAGATGATTTGACATTAACTATTGCCAGTGTATCTACGCCATTATATTTTGCTTTCCGCATTGCTGCTATCGTATCTGCAGTTTCTCCTGATTGTGATATTAGTATAACTAAAGTTTTTTCGCTATAAAATACTTTTTTATATCTATATTCACTAGCAACTTCACAAGTTACTTTTATATTGGCATAATCTTCAAGTAATGTTTTTCCAATCATGCCTGCATATATAGCAGAGCCACAAGCAACTATGTGGATTTCTTCATACTTAGTTAAATCTGGCAATTGTGTTAAATCTTTTATTAATGGTTTTAATGTATTTTCAAGTAATACTGGCTGCTCCATTATTTCTTTCATCATATAATATTCATAACCACATTTATCTCTAGATTCAGCACTAATATCAGTTTCTAATATCTGTTTTTTTATTTCTTTTCCGTCTTTTTGAATTTTACAATTATCTTGTGAGATGGTTGCTATTTCATTTTCTTCTAATAAGATATATTTATTGGTGTGATCTATAATAGCGGCTATGTCACTGGCAATAAAATGTTCTTTATCCCCTATGCCTATGACAAGTGGTGAGTCTTTTCTAATTGCATATAAATTCTCATCACCTTCAACCATGATGCCTAATGCATATGAACCAGTTATTTTATTAATTGTTTGGTTTATAGCCTCTATTATATTATCTTGATAATAGTAATTTATTAATGCAGCTACTACTTCTGTATCTGTTTCACTGTTTAGTTTTATTTTTTGACTTTCTAATATATTTCTAAGAACAGATGCATTTTCGATAATTCCGTTATGAACAATTGTTATTTTCCCAACTTTATGTGGGTGTGCATTTGATTCGTTTGGTTTTCCATGAGTGGCCCATCTTGTATGGGCTATACCGATATTTGCATTAATTAGATTTTCTTCTTTTATTTTTTCTTCTAAATTTTTTATTTTGCCTACGCTTTTTATTATTTGTGTTTTTTCTTTATTTTGAAGTGCTATTCCAGAAGAATCATAACCCCTGTATTCTAATGTTTTTAAACCCTCTATTAGGATATTGTTTGGCTTCTTACTTCCTATATAGCCAACAATTCCACACATTTATATTCCTCCTTTTATAGTGTAGATATATACTTTGTTATAATGTTGATTTTATTTTTTAATATATATCTAACGAACCACTTAATCCGTAGTAGTACCCGCCGAATCTTTCGATAACTACTAACCTCGTCGGCTTTTCTAGCCCTGGCGCTCAAATGAATTTATACTCCCTTCTTTTACCTTCATTCTATTTACAGTATACACAATTATCTTATTTTTGACAATTATTATATTAAAAAGCAACCACCTATACAGATGATTGCTGAATATATGGGAGGCAATATAACTCCCACATTTATATAGTTTCCTATTTTTTTATTTTTATGCACTAAAATTTATTTTTTTAATAAAATAAAAGGAAAGAAGGTATTTGAATGGCTCTTTATTTTTCTTTGATTTTTGCTTTGTCTTTGGATACTTTTATGGCGGCTTTATCTTATGAATCTAATAAAATTAAAATTCCAATTAGTTCTAATTTGATTATTAGTTTTATTTGTTCTTTGTTTCTTTTTATTTCTTTATTACTTGGTAATTTTTTGGGAACATTTATTCCTGATGTTATTTTAAAATGGATTTCGTTTTTTATATTGTTTTTTATTGGTTTTATTAAGGTGTTTGATAATCGTATTAAAAATTTTATTAAAAAAAGGAATTTTAAAGGTAAAAGCATTAATTTTTCTTTTTGTAATTTAAGGTTCATTTTACAAATTTATTCTGATTATTCTTGTGCAGATATGGATAAATCAAAGTCTTTATCCCCTATTGAAGCGATTTTTCTTGCTTTGGCTTTATCTATTGATGGTTTAAGTGCAGGTATTGCTTTTAACACTTCGTTTATTTTGGGATTATTTATATTTTTGAGTTGTTTTATTATGAACTTTGGTTTTATTTTGTTATCAAAATTATTTAATCATTTTATGAATAATAAGTTGGATTTTTCTTTATTAGGGGGATTTATATTTATTATTTTGGCTTTTTGTAGATTATAGAAATGGGGTTTTTATGAAAATTTATAGTGTTAAATCTGGTGATAATTTATATGATATTGCCTCTGTAAATGAGGTTTTGGAAAAAGACATTTTAGATGATAATCAATTGTCTGGTTCTCCTGATTTGGTAGTTGGTCAGCCACTAGTAATTAGAGATTCGTTTAAAAGACAAGTAACTGTAAATGGGTATGCTTTTCCTTATATTGATTATGATGTTTTGAATGCGACTCTTCCTTATTTAACTTATATTAGCAGTTTTAGTTATGGGGCGAATACTGACGGAACTGTTAGTTTGATTGATGATAAGAATGTTAGGGATATGGCAATAGGTTCTAATGTAGCGCCTTTGATGGTGGTTACTAATATGGATAATAATGGATTTTCTAGTGATGTTGCCCACTCTATTTTGAGCGATGAATCTATTTCTGACAAACTTATTGATAATATTCTATCTACTGTTAAAGAACGAGGATTTGCTGGTGTTAATGTTGATTTTGAATATATTTATCCTACTGATAAGGATTTATATAATAATTTTATTATGAAGTTATCTAATATTCTTCATGTTAATAATTATATTTTGACTACGGCTTTGGCACCTAAGGTTTATGCTGATCAACCTGGAATTTTATATGAGGCTCATGATTATAATTTTCATGGAAAATATGCAGATTATGTTATTTTGATGACTTATGAATGGGGTTATTCTTACGGGCCACCTATGGCAGTAGCGCCTTTGAATCAGGTTGAAAGGGTTTTAAATTATGCAGTGACTGAAATACCTAGTGAGAAGATTTTAATGGGCATTCCTAATTATGGTTATGACTGGACTTTACCTTATGAAAAAGGTACTAGGGCTAAATCAATTTCTAATATAGGGGCGATTGAACTTGCTAGATCTAAAGGTTCTGTTATTAATTTTGATAATATTTCTAATGCACCTTATTTTAATTATACTTCTGATGGCACTGAACATGTTGTTTGGTTTGAGGATGCCAGAAGTATTTCGGCTAAGTTAAATCTTGTTTCAAAGTATAATTTGGGTGGTGTTAGTTATTGGCAACTTAGTAATATGTTTAACCAAAATTTTATTGTACTTAGTGATATGTATAGGGTTAGAAAAGTTTAAAATACGATTTTTATGTCGTATTTTTTCTTTGGATGTATTTTTATTGTGAGTTATGCCATAATATTATTGATTTTTTCTAGCAAATATTGGATAATATAGAAAGGAGGTATTTTATGACAAGAGAAGAATTTGCTAACGTTTTATTACCTAATGTTAAGCATGATTATACTTATTATGAGGAGTTATATCCTGAAAGAGATTTACCTGAAGGGGCTATTGTAACTAGATATGCACCAAGTCCTACTGGTTTTATTCATATTGGGGCTTTATACTCTGCTTTTATTGGTAAGACTATGGCTAGACAATCTGATGGAGTTTTCTTTTTAAGAATTGAGGATACTGATCAAAAAAGAACTGTTGATGATGGTGTTAATAAAATAATTTCGGATTTAGAAAAGTTTAATATTAATTTTGATGAGGGCGTTACTAAAAATGGTGATGTTGGTAATTATGGGCCTTATACTCAAAGTGAGCGAAAAGATATTTATCAGGCTTATGCAAAAAAATTGATTATTGAAGACAAAGCCTACCCTTGTTTCTGCAGTGAGGATGAAACTAATGCTGATAAGGAATTACAAGAATCTAAAAAGGAACGTATAGGTTATTATGGTAAATGGGCTAAATGTCGTAATTTAAGTATGGAAGATGCTATTAAAAGAGTTCAAAATGGGGACAAATATATTATCAGATTGAAATCTGATGGTGATTTTGATAAAAAAATTAGTTTTAAGGATTGTATTAAGGGAAAGGCTGATTTGCCTCAAAATGATATGGACTTTCCTATTATTAAATCTGATGGACTGCCTACTTATCATTTCGCACATGCAATTGATGATCATTTAATGCATACCACACATGTTATTCGTGGTGATGAATGGTTCCCTAGTGTTCCTAAACATACTCAGTTATTTGTAATGCTTGGATTTAAGATTCCTAAGTATGCGCATATCTCTCCTTTATTAAAGGAAGATAATGGAACTAGAAGAAAGATAAGTAAACGTAAAGATCCTGAGGCTGCTATTAGTTTTTATCACGAAAAAGGTATTCCTAATGAGGCGATTATGCTTTATTTAGAAACTGTGGCTAATTCTAATTTCGAAATGTGGATGGAACAAAATAAAGATAAAGACCCTAAGGATTTTGTTTTAGATTTTAAAAAGATGAGTACTGGTGGAACTTTATTTGATTATGATAAACTTATTAATATTTCTAAAAATTATATTAGTAAATTAAAGGCTTCTACTGTTTATGATATGGCTTTAGAACACGCTAAGATATATGATGAGGACTTCTCTACTCTTTTAGAAAAATACAAGGACTACAGCATTGCAATCTTTAATATTGAAAGAGAACAAAAAAAGCCTCGTAAGGATATTGCTTATTTTAGTGATGTTAAGAATCAAATTTGGTATATGTATGATGAATTATTTACTCCTTCTAATTATGAGTGGCAAAATGTTTCTGATAAAAAAGAAAGAGAATTAATTCTAAATACTTATATTAATGAATATTATAATAGTGATGATGATAAAGATGGCTGGTTTAATCATATGAAAGAATGTGCGGAAAGTTTGGGTTATGCTGGTAATATGAAGGATTATAAGGAAAATCCTGATAATTATAAGGGTAATATTACTGATGTTAGTATGGTTATACGTGTGGCTTTAACTACTAAATCTATGACTCCAGATTTATATGACATTATGAAATTACTTGGAACTGATAGAATGAAAAAAAGAATAGAAATGTCTTTACAAGATAATTAAAATATTATATAATTAAAAAGAACTTTAAAAGTTCTTTTGTGCAGGTGTAGTACAACGGTTAGTATATGGCCTTGCCAAGGCTAGGATGCCGGTTCGATTCCGGTCACTTGCTCCATTTGATTTTAATAGCTCGTAATTCATTATATTACGGGCTTTTTTAGTGGTTTGATTTATCAGGTCAAAGTATAAAATTAGGTGTTTTGGTCTTGCCATGTACCAATTTGTGTGCCAAAAAGTTAATTTGCCTTTTATTTCTATTGGCTTACTAGTGATAAAAATTGATTAAATATAATAAAAAACCAAACATTTAAGTTTGATCTAATCATAATTTCATAAAATAAGGTCCTAAATTTTGCCAATCGTTTTCATGGGTGCTAATATATGTCCATGAAAAATCAGAAGCTACTACATACGTTTCAGGTAATTTATCTAATTTTTTCGAACTGTTAAATTGTATTTGCATAGGATGTGTTGTGTTTTGCTCATCCCATAATCTAAAAACAATTGCATTCTTTTTATCAATTTCATCAAAAGCCATTCTTGCTTTTTTACCAATTAAATATTTTTCTTTTTCTATAAAGTCAAAACTAAAGGTATGCCATATATATTGATTTTCAATGTTTTCTTTATAAAATTCTTTAGGTATGTTTGGAGCAAACGCGCTTAACCATTTTTGAATAAATTCTTTTTTTTCCATATATAAATGTCTCCTACTTTCTAATTATTATTTTAATTTAATATAATGTCATCACATGTTAAAATTAAATCATTTAATGTATCATTAGACCACAAAAGAAAATGGATCTCATATTTGTCACCAATTTTATAAATTTCGTTGTATAACCACCAAGCATCTTTTATTGAACCTTCTTGTTTAATGATTTTCGCATTTTTAAAGGTTATATTGTTTATTTCAGTCCGTTCACCATCATTATCTATTTCAACTATTAAATTATTTGCCTTTTGTGTAAAATTAGTAATACAACAATCATGAAAACATTCTTTTTCAAAATCAGGTATTTTATTTTTAAATTACTTTTTAACACAATTATGATAATCGTTCATTGCTTTTTCAAATGTTTTATAATTTGAAATGCAATATTCTTTTATTTTGTCATAGGTTTCTTGAGTGTCATAGCCTAAAGCAAGCATTCTAATGTCACTAACTTCATTCAAAATACTGTTGGGTAGTTTTTGTATATCATTAAGTCGTGCAACAAAATATTTATTGAAGTCTATATGACCATATAACCCTTTTTGAGCTTGTTCTTCTTTAATATACATTTTATCAAAATAACTATCCGAAAAATTCTTTACTTTTTCATCAATGTGTTTTATAAATGTATGATGGTCCATATTTTGCATACTGTGATACCATTCTTTAGTCATATACTTCATTTTTATTACCTACCTTCATTTTATTTCTTGATTTCATTATATCATTTAGTAGAAATTATCACAATATAATTAATATTCACTTTTTTATAGAAAAGACTTGAATAATATTTCAAACAGAGTTAACATGACACACGATAGGAGATTATGTTATGGCAAATAAAGAGGTAAATGATATTAGCGATTTTGAACAGATAGTTAGAGAAAACATAAAAGGAATACTTGTCCAATTAGTTTTATGTTTTTATCACAGATTTAATTATTTAGAAGAATCATATGACCAAATATTTAATACAATAGTGGATTATCTTATATTACCCCAAAAGGATATAGACTTATTACACGATATTGTTTTAGATGAATTAGAAAACAAGTATTATTACAAAATGCGTCAAAATGAACCAGTTAAATTTGAAAGTATTTTATAAATTTTATTATGATTTTTATTTTATTACCTTTAAAGATTATAATTAATATTAATCATAAAAATTTCATGAGATTTTTAATGATTTTTTAACAGTTTTTTAATAACTTTTTAACGATTTTTTACTAGTTTTTTAACGAAATTCGAATGATTTTTTTATTGATTTTTAATTGTCAAGGTCTATAATATGATATAATAGTTATATATTATGTGTAATGATAATCTATAGAAAGCGAGGTGGCGAATATGGTAAAAGATTTAATGATTAGAAGTAGCAGTGCAGAATTTTTAATTTTTGAAAGACAAACTCATGAAAAAGGAATTCAAGTAAGATTTGAAAATGGAGACTTATGGCTTACCCAAAATGCTATATCAATGTTATATAATGTTGATAGAACTGTTATAACTAAGCATTTAAAAAACATTTATAAAGAATATGAATTGGAAGAAAAAGCAACTAGTGCAAATTTTGCACTAGTTCAAAAAGAAGGTAACCGTGAAGTAACTAGAAATATTAAATATTATAATTTAGATGCTGTTATCTCTGTTGGGTATAGAGTTAATTCCGAAAAGGCTATACAATTCAGAAGATGGGCTACTTATATATTAAAAGAGTTTTCTAAAAAAGGTTATATAATAGACAAAAAAAGAATGGCAAACGGTGCATTTTTCGATGAAGATTATTATGATTCTTTACTTGCTGAAATTAGAGAAATAAGATTATCAGAAAGAAGATTTTATCAAAAGATTACAGATATTTATGCAACTAGTGTAGATTATGATTCTAAATCGCCAACTACAATTAAGTTTTTTAAAAAGGTTCAAAATAAAATGCATTATGCAGTTGCTCATAAAACTGCAGCCGAAATTATTTATGATAGAGCCGATGCTGATAAAGCTAATATGGGATTAACATCTTGGAAAAACTCTCCTCAAGGAAGAATATTAGAAACTGATGTTGTAATTGCCAAAAACTATTTATCTAAAGATGAACTAACAAGTTTGGAACTTATTGTATCAGCATTTCTAGATTTAGCCGAAAATAGAGCTAGAAGACATATACCTATGACAATGGAAGATTGGAGTACTCGCATAGATAAATTTCTATTAGGTGATGATTTAGATGTATTAAAAGATGCAGGTAAAATATCTCATCAAATTGCAACTGAAAAAGCATTATCAGAATTTGAAAAATATAGAGTTATTCAAGATAAATTATTTGAATCAGATTTTGATAAGTTTATAATTGAAACTAAAAATATAGATAATGAATAAAAATGGAACTTTATGTTTCATTTTTATTCATTCTAGATAGAGTGTGATATAATTATTATAAAGTTTTAGAATTAATGACTATATTTTAAAGGATGTGTGTATATATATGTTAAAAAAAGATAAACCAAATCACAAAACTATTGATGAATATATTGCTATAGCGAAAAGTGATATATATGTTTACATAGTTGTAACAATATTAGTCTTTATAGGATTGTTATATATTTCTAGTACAACAAATTGTTATATATATTTACTATTTAATATGGTTATGCTTATTTTTACTGCTGATAAAATTTATGTGTATTTTAACTTAAATAAAATTAAAAAATATTTAATTCAAAACAATTTGATTGATAAGATAGGCACAATAGAATATTGGAATGAAATGAATTATTTTTTAACAAATAATTATATGATAATTTCTTATAAAAATAAGATTTATTGTTTAAAGTATTCTGATATTTCTACAATTTACAAAGAAACTAGATTTAATAATGGTGAATTTGATAGTATAGAAAAATATCTACATTTACTTTTAAATGATGGTGAAGAAATTGAAATTTTAATTTGGTCTTCCGCACTTAGAACTGAAGAATTTAAGGATATAAGTGATTATTTATTAAACAAGAATCCTAACATTAAAGTCATAAAGAAAAAAGCAAAATTTAATATTTTAAAATTTTTAACTATTAAATAATTATAAATTATATAAGGAACAACAAGGTTCCTTTTTTGTTTGTAAAAAAATTTATTTTATGTACATTCACAATTAAAAACAATTAAATTTTGTTATAACAAGTGTGTGACAACTATAAAAGTACATAAAAACTAACATAAAAACAGTTTGTACAAAAGTCAGACATAAATATAATTGTCTGACACTAGCGTTTATAACTTTCCTTGAAAAACAAAGGAAAACTTGCCACTGGCTAGTTGTTGTCATACAGGTTTAACCTACTGGCAAAACACACACAGAAAGTACATTAATTTATCAAAAAAGCCTAATATTTAGGTACATTAAAAAGGAGGAATGAGGCAAAAAAAGTATAAGTAAAAATACTGAATAAAAGGGACAAGATTATTAAAAGAAAGGAGATAAAAAATAATGATATTATTTCATCAAACATTAACAAAATCAGAAAAAGTTTTTCAAGCAGTAATTAACGAATTAAGTAAGCAAGACATCAATTTAGATGGTGTTATTGAATCATTTAATCATAAGGAACAAGGATATATTTTAAAAATATATGATAAATATAACCCTGATATTGATATTTGTATTTGGGCATATTTACCTAAAGAAAGAGATTATACAAATCAAATGAAAGTAATAGTTGGAAGACATAGTAATTGTAATGATATAAATTTATGGGAAGGTGAAAACTTAATATCAGAAATATTTTCTGATGTTAAAGCTATCGAAATGCATAGACAAACTAGAGACTTTATAATGGACACTATCAAAGAAAATTTAGATCGTAACTATGAACTACCAAGTATAAAAATATAAAGGAGGAATATTAAATAGAAAATAATAAAAGATCGATGAGCGAGTTTCTAATGGAACTCGCTAATATTGTAAAAAAATACGAAGATGGCGAAACTATTAAAGAAAAAGAAGATACAAAATTATATACATTAAATGAAATAATAAATATGTATCCTAGGTTATCTACTTATCTAATAACAAAAGCTATCAATGAAGACAAATTAAAAGTTGTATGGATTGGTAATAGAAGACACTTTTATAAAAAGGATGTGGAAAGTTTTATAAATTCAGATAAAAAGAAAATAGAAACAAACTGGCGAATTCATACTGAGTAAAATTACAAGAAAAGGCTTAAAAGGATTTTCAATTACCTTAGCCGAAGCAAAAGAACTTGGTATTACCGATGAAGATTTAGTAAACATTATAGAACTCGCACCAAATAAATATAGAGTCTTTATGCGAGAAGCTGAAGGCGAAAAAAGAAAAACAAAAGTAGTTTATGATATTAGAGATGCCATTAACTTAAAGTGGCAATATAAACACGAAATTGAAAAACAAAAACAAAAGATAAAAGAATATAAACAAAGAGAAAACGGAGTTATAAGTTATACTCTAACTATTAGAGATGGTATTGATTTATATCTGCAAGATAAAAAGAAAAAAGTTGAAAGGAATCAAGCTGAACTAACAACCTATGAAGATGATGTTATAAGATTAAAAAGTAACTTATTTATAGGTACCAATATTTTAGATTTAAGAATTATAGATGTTGGTAAAGAAAAAGCAAATGAAATAGTTGAATATTTATGGAATGCTAAAGTTACTGTTGGAAGTAATAAAGGAAAACCATATGCCGAAAATTCACTACATAGTGTTTATAAATTTATCCATAAAATATTTGAATATTTTAAAAATGATTTAAATCTTATAGATGTTAATCCTTTTAGTAATGTTCCAAATAAACCAAAATTAAAAATAAACCAAAAATCATATTTGGATAAGGAAGATATTATTTTAATTAAAGAACATCTAAAAGCCGAAAACATTAGATTTCATACTTTAATTACTCTTATTATGGATACTGGTATGAGACGAGAAGAAGCTCTAGCTTTAAGATATAGTGATATTAATTTTAATACAAGAATCTTATCTATTTCACGAGCACTTGTTAAATCAAGATTAACCGGCAAATATATCGTTAAAAGCGTCAAAACAGAGTCTAGTAACAGAAATATGTATCTTACTGCTTATGCCCTAGAATTAGTCCAAAATTACCGTAATTTTAAAGAAAAATCAGGTATGGTTGTATTAGATGATGATTACATATTTACGAGATGGGAAGAAAACGAATTTTTAGATCCTTCTCATTTTACATCTGAGTGGAAAAAGTTTATAGATAAACTACCAATAGAAAATATACCACTTAAGAATTTAAGAGATTCACATGCTAGTTTCTTTGGTAGTATAGGTGCACCATTAAAAGATATCCAAAATAGAATGGGACACTCTAAATCAGAAACAACAATAAATATTTATACTCATAGTAATTTGTCAGCTGATAAAAAATTAGTAGAAGAATATGAAAGGACATTTTATGATTGGTGTGGATTACAATTATATGATTTATATTTTATTTGTACTGATAGATTTAATAATAAAAGAAAACTTAATTCATTTTTAGAAGAAGTAACAGATAATCTTATTACTGATGATAATTATGATATAGAATTAAAAAGAGTTCAAGATTATTTATTTGAACTCTTTCCTATATTTGAAACTTTACTTAAAATTGATAATGAATTATCTGACGAAGATATTAAAATTATCCTTAATGGCTATACTCCTGTTTATAGAGGAATTAGGATTGATAAGTTAGAGTGTGAGATAAAATTAAAAATGTGATAACTATTACCATTTTATGGTATGAAAGTTAAATAAATAATGATATAATAATATATCAAAGAGGTGGTAATATGGAAAAATCTACAGATGCATCTGCTTCAATTTTTGGATGGCAATTTCAAATTAGTGCTAGCATTTATTTAATGATAAAATATTTTGGTAGATTTGAACGTTTAAAAGTAGAAAGCAAGAAAGAGGACATTGAAATTGAGTTAGAGAATGGAAAGAAAATTTATGCTCAAGCTAAATCAAAACAAAATCCTTTAAATGATTCTACTAATCACTCAACTAAATTACAAAAAGCCTTAAAAACATTATCCAACAAAAATAAAGATGATGCTGAAAAATTGTATTATGTAAATAATTTAGAACCAGATCCATTAAATTCCACTAGAAATGAATTTGATGGTTTAACAATTTTAGATTATTCAGAATTATCAAACGAATCGAAGGAAAAAATTGATGCACAGTTATCATCTTTAAAAATAGATGATTTTCAAAAAGATAAATTTACGATTTTAAGAATACCATATTATGGTAATGACCAAGATCAAAGACAAAAACAGATAGATAAAAAAATAGCTCAATTTTTAATAAGTATTGATTATTCAGAAAATTATAGCAAAAATTTATTAGATATTTGGCAAACAGAATTTTTTCATAATGCCACTATTCCAAACAATGAAGTATATATTGAAAAAAATAATATCATTTGGTCATTAGTTATAATAAAATTAAAAAATGAAAACAAAATACAAGAATATAAAAAAGAGTTTGGAGTTAGTGAAGAACAATTTTTTGATGCTATAGATAAATACGAAAAATTTATCAATTATAAAGAGGGTAATTTTCAAATTTTTAACAATATATCACATCTTTTTGAAGAATATAGTAAACAGAATAGCAATAAACTTATTTTTGACTTTATAAATGAAAACACTGATAAAATATTTAATATTATTTTTGATAAAAGTATTGATGGTGCAGATATCGTTGAAATAACTTGTTCAAAAATAATTGCAAGATTAATTTTATTAAGAAAAAGTATGATTAAGAAAATAATTGAAGGAGCAAATAACTATGGTGATTAATTATTTAAAAATTATTAAAGGATTTGAAACTAAAACATTCACTTTTGAAAAAGGATTTAATGAAATTTATAGTTTAGAAAATTCTAAAGGAAAAACCACTTTATTTAGAATTTTATTACATGCACTAGGTTATAAAATACCTGCTACTATTGGATTTAAAACTTTTGATTCTATTTTTACTGAATTATCTATTACTAACCATAATAAGTGTATTCTTATAGAAAGAACAGGGCCAAATATCAAACTAAAAGTTAACGAGGAAGAGTTTAATTATATAATTCCATCTCAAGAAACTGAATTACATGCAATGATTTATGGGATAGATGATGCCTTAATACTAGATAATATTTTAGCCACTTATTATATTGACCAAGACAAAGGATGGACTTTATTAAATAGAGGAAAAGTTATAGGAAATAACAAATTTAACATTGAAGAATTTATTATAGGATTATCTGAAAAAGATGTTTCTGAATTGAGTTTAGAACTTGAAAAAACAAATACGGAATTAAAAAAATATAATTTTTTATTAAATGTTGCAGAATATAAAAAAGAGTTGGAACATAGTGATAATCATTTTGAAACATCTTTTGAAAAAAATAAAAAATTACAACAAAACAAAATATTATTGATTCATCAGAAACGAGAAATTGAAACTCAACTAAAAGATATTAATAAAATTTACAACACAAATTTAGAATTAATAAATTGGATAGAGAAAATGAAAATTTCAACTATAGATAAATTAGGTAATATAATAACCTTAAACAGAAATAATATTTATAATTTTGATTCAAATCAAGGATATTTAGAGGCCAGGAAAAGAAGTTTAAGTTTAGAACTAAATAAAATTACTAATCAAATTAAAAAAATTGATAAACAAATATCGGATAATAATACTTTATTTGATATAAAAAGCATTGCTGATCAAATGGACAAAACTATTCAAAACATGAATGTTGATTATTATCAAATTAAATCTATAATAAGCCAATTAACAAAAAAACGTAGCGAATTAAAAGGGAAAATAGATGAAGTTTTTGCTAATAATAATATATTTTTAGAAGAAATATTCGATGATATAAAAAATTATGCCGCAATATTTGGTATTGAAAATAGAATTCCAAACAATATAAATTTTGTTTTAACTCACAAACTAAAAAATTTTAGTGGTAAGGTATTAAATCAACTCACTTTTTCATTCAAGTTGGCTTATATAAAACAAATTAGGAAAAAATATAATCTAGTTTTACCAATTATTATCGATTCACTAAGAAATGGAGAATTAACTGATTTAGCTGCATCAAAAATGTTAGATGTATTGCAAAAAGATTTTAATGAACATCAAATCATCATCGCTAGCGTACATAAATATGATATTTGTAAAAATTGCATAACCATAAATGAATATCTAATGGAACCATAAGATATAGCAGTACAAATGATTATAAAACAAATATTTAATTAAATAAATACCATGTACCAATTCATGTACCAAACTTATTAATTTTGATTTAATTTATTTGAATTTCGTTTGATTTTGGTACAATTTAAAATAATTAAAAACGGTCAAAATCCCTTTAAATTATTGGGATAATGGCCGTTTTTTTATTTTGGAAAAATCTCTTGCCAAGGCTAGGATGCCGGTTCGATTCCGGTCACTTGCTCCATTTGATT
>JAAWSW010000029.1 GCA_022801735.1 Bacilli bacterium
ATACGATAAGGGCGTGCTACAAAACAAAAGGAGGATTTTTTGATGATTCACGAGAAATGATAGCAAGAACTCCAGAAGAGTTTAGAGAATCAGGAGTAGAAATATATACAAAACATGAAGTAATAGATGTAGATTTTTTAAATAAAAAAATAAAAGTTAAAAATATTGTTACAAATGAAATATTAGAAGATTCTTATGATAAGCTAATGATAGCTAGTGGTGCTAGGGCAATAATTCCACCAATAAAAAATATTGATTTAGAATTTATTCCATTATTATATAGTTATATAATTGCTACTATACAAAATATTGATTTGCTCCAGTTCTTTGTTGTAACTACTGGCTACTCTATTTTACTTTATCTATTATACGACTATAGAAAAATAACAAATATTAGTTTTATACCATTTCTAGGAATAGTTTTATTTACTATTTTTGGATTCCATGCACTATATTTTATCAGCGGTTTATACTTTTATATAGCAATCATTATATTCACGCTCGCATTCTATTATAATTATATAAAAAAAGGAAACACAATTATTGTTTATATTTTATACTTCATAAGTCTATTCATACATAACGCAATGTTCTTTCCTATCGCCATTTTAATAATATATAAAATATTCAAAAATCAGTTTAATGCAAAATCAATTTTAGTTTGTATATTCATTTTTGGTCTCGCAGGCTATATTTTAAATTTTATATCATCAACAATAGATATACACATATTAAATAGTTTAACTGATACCTATAATGCATACATAAAAAGCGACGATCAAATGCATAAATATTATAGCGGAAACGCTTTATATATTGAAATAACAAAATTAATAATTACTATATTATGTATACTAATTCAAAAAGAAAGAAAAAAAACTTCTGAAATAAATGGGTTTATATTACTATTAAGTATCTCTACTTTAATAATGATTCCCCAATCTATAGTAATGGTCAGATTTATTATGCTGATCCAATTTATTGGAATTGTACCTATGATAGATTGTTTGAAAAATTTAACAAAAAATAAATTAATATTATTATTTATTATTCTAGCCTTAAGCAGTATTTATATTTATTATTTTTACCACATTTTAAGTCCTGAAAATTTTGGTAACTTTTTCACAGAAAAAATATATGATAACATATTCAGTATTTTTACAAAATAATTTTAATAAAAACAATAATAAACATCTGCAAAACCTAAAAAAGGGGATGATACAATGAGAACCAAAAATTCCATAAAAAATTCTTTACTTTCTTTTTTAGCAAACCTAATTGCTATTATAATTGGTTTCATTGCTCAAAATTTCTTCATAACAATTCTTGGTACAGAGTACTTAGGTATTAATGGTTTATTTACTAATATAGTTACTATGCTTGGTATTGCTGAATTAGGAATTGGAACTGCAATAATTTACAACTTATATAAACCTCTCGCAAATAATGATACCAAAACAATAAAATCATTAATGCAATTTTACAAAAAGGCTTATAGAATTATCGCGTTAATAATATTCTTAATTGGTATTCTCATTATGCCATTCTTACCACTATTAATTAATGGATTAACTATTGATATCAATATTAATATCATATACTTCCTATTTATATTTGATATCATTTGTTACTATTTAAACGCTTATAAAAGAAGCATCCTATATGCAGATCAAAAAAACTATATAGTTAATATAACCCACATGATATATTTAGTTTTATTAAACATTCTGCAATTAGGTATACTGTATTATACTAAAGACTATTATATTTATTTAATTATAAAAATAATAATGCGAATTTTAGAAAATTTAGTTCTTTCAATTATAGTAAATAAAAAATATAATTACCTAAATGATAAAAATGTAAATGCCTTAGATAAAAATTTAGAAAAAGATATCATAAAAAAAGTTAAAGCAATTGGAATTCACAAAGCATCTGGTCTATTAATATCAGGAACTGATAATATTATCATTTCAAAATTTATAGGAATTATAACCGTTGGACTATATTCCAATTACTACATGATTATAAATGCCGTTCAAACATTATTTGGACAAGCAATCACCGCTCTAACGCCCAGCGTCGGAAATTTACTAATTAGTGAATCACATAAAAAAAGATATGATACATTTAAAAAAATCAGATTTGCTAATTTCTGGATTGCCTGCATTACAAGTATTGCTCTTTTAATTATAATCACTCCATTTATAACAATTTGGTTAGGAGATAAATTCTTATTAGAACAAACAGTATTAATAGTATTAGTATTTAACTTTTTTCAAAACATGATGAAATACTCTTACATATGCTTCAAAGACGCCGCTGGAATTTATTATGAGGATAGATTTATTCCAATTATAGAGTCACTATTAAATATAATTTTATCGATTATATTTGTAAAAATATTTGGACTTGTAGGTGTATTCCTAGGGACTATTATAAGTGGTCTCATAATATGGTGTTATAGTTATCCTAAATACATTTATAAAAACTTATTTAATAGAACCTATTTATCATATGCAAAAGAAACATTAGGATATATTCTACTATTTATCATAACCTGTATTATCACATACCTATTTTCTTCAATATTTGGTTTTAATAATATATATATAACACTTATAATAAACATTCTAATATGTTTAACAATACCAAATATAATATTATTTATAACATTTCATAAAACAGATAATTTTAAATATTATATAACTAAAATAAAAAAATAACTCTACAAATTAGGGTTATTTTTCATCATATGTGATATAATGATAAAAGGAGATGATACAGTGGTAACATACGATAAAAACACGAAATACATAAACATGCTTAAAGGTATATCTGTTATAGTACTTTACTTTTCAGTCAGTTTATTTAAAACACTTCCACTTGATATATTAAATATAGACTATACAAAACTAAGTTTATTAACCAAAGAAATCTATTCAGTTTCTGTTGAAGTATTAATGATACTCGCAATTTTCCTAATATTTAAAGACCAATTTATAAAAGCATTTAAAGACCTAAAGAAAAACCACTTAAATTACTTTAAAGGCAATTTTAAATATTATTTATTAGGAGTTATTATAATGATGATTTCTAATTCATTAATAACAATATTAGGTGGTGGCACATCAGATAATGAAACAGCCGTTAGAAGCCAATTTGAACTAGCCCCTATATACACATTCATATCTGCAGTAATTCTCGCTCCTATAGTTGAAGAAAGTGTATTTAGATTAAGTTTTAGAAATATCTTTAAAAATAATTTCCTATTTATTTTGATATCAAGTTTTATTTTTGGTTCACTTCATCTACTTGGAATGTTTGATAGTAACCTTTTCTTCTTATACTTAACTGCATACTGTAGTGTAGGAGTTGCTTTTGCTTACATAATGGCAAAAACAAATAATATATTCGTTTCAATGGGCTTACACTTCATGCATAATGGTATTTTACTATCATTACAACTATTCGTATTACTATTTGGATAAAAAGACTTTTGTCTTTTTTTCTTTTGTGGTAAAATAATCATAGGTGATAAAGGTGGCAAAAAAGAAAAAAGAAAATAAACATTACTTGCTAAAAATATCAATATTTTTGATTCTTTTCTGTGCCTTCATTTACGCATATGGAACATATATAGAACCTAAACAACTAACAGTTAAAGAATATAAAATAGAAAATAAAAATTTAACCGAAAATTTTGATGGCTTTAAAATAATCCACATTAGTGATATTCACTATGGGCAACTATATGGTAAAAAAGACTTACAAAAACTAGTAACAAAAATCAACGAATTAAATGCTGACATTATAGTCTTCACTGGTGATTTAATCGATAAAAATACAAAAATGACAACCACCCTCACTGCAGAAATAGCCAATGAATTAAAAAAAATAAAAAATACAAGTGGCAAATATGCAATAAAAGGTGAAGAAGATACAAAATTTGACGAATGGGAAAACATCATAAATGATAGTGGCTTCATTAACTTAAATAATAATTATGACACCATATATAAAGATGGATATGATAGTATTTTAATCGCTGGTGTCAGTTCATTTAATGATAAAGAATCAATAATTAACAAAAATCAAAAAACACAAAACTACATTAATTCATTTGAAAAAGATGGCCCACTTTATAATATACTACTCATACATGAACCAGATTATATAGATGATTTAGAAGACAATAAATATAATTTAATTCTTGCTGGTCATTCCCATCAGGGCCAAATAAAATTACCGCTTGTAAATGGACTAATTTATAAAGAAGGTAGTACCAAATATAAACAAGAACACCATAAAATAAATAACAGTGATTTATATATTTCAAATGGTATTGGAAACTCTAAAATAAACTTTAGACTATTTAATACTCCAGCAATAAATGTATATAGATTAGTAAAATAAAGAACTCTTAAAGAGTTCTTTTACATTATATATACATCAAAAAAATAAATCAAAAAAAACGCAAAAAGGTAATATTTTCCAAAATCATACCAAACCAATTTTACTTTTAATTAACAATTTTTTCCACCATAAAGCAATTACTAGTTATACTACTTTCTGACTAATTTAACTACATTTTCCACATGATAAGTATTAGGAAACATATCTACTGGTGTTACCGAAACAACATCGTAACTAACACCTAATAATTTTAAATCCCTTGCTAAAGTAATAGGATCGCAAGAAATATATACCATTACTTTCGGATTCATTTTTAAAATATCACTTATTCCCTCTTTAGTAAGACCACTTCTAGGTGGATCTACAATAAGTTTATCGGCTTTAATATTGGCTATTTCTAAAGAAGCATCACCACAAATAAATAATACATTATCAATAGCATTAATTTTCTTATTCATATTCGCACATAAAACAGCCTCTTCATTAATTTCAATACCAATTACCCTTTTAAAATACTTACTTAAAAGTAAACTAATAGTACCTGTTCCTGAATACAAATCCAAAACTACTTCATCCGAAGAAGCCTCTAAATAATCAATCGCAGTTTCATAAAGTTTTTCAGTTAAATATCTATTAACTTGAAAGAATGAATCCTTAGAAACCCTAAATTTTAAACCATTCAAAGAAGTTTCCACATATGAACATCCCTTAACCAACTGACCATTCATATAAACTACATCCACCAACTCTTCAAAAGAACTAATATCCATATTACCTGTGACAATTAACATAAGAGAATCAAAATCCTTAATAGTAATAGAACTCACATCAGACAAATCTTGTTTATTTAAAATAGAAATCAATTCATTTATTTTATCACTAACTAATTCACATTCATTTACCCCAATAAATTTATTGCTTCTATTACCATAATAACCAACTTTATTTTGAACCTTTAAAGTCACTTTATTACGGTAATGCTTATCAGTATCATACAAAACATCTTCAATAATAGGAGTTATTCCACCAAACTTATATAAAATATCAGCAACCTTTTTTTTCTTATAACTCAATTGATTATCATAAGACATATGCTTTAAATGACAACCACACTTTAAATAAGGACATTTAGGTTTTACCCTATCATCACTAGACTTAATAAAGGCTAAAACCTCTGCTTCATTATATTTTTTCTTACTAGAAACAATTTTAACAACCGCAATTTCTCCAGGCAAAAAATTATTAACAAAAGTTATTTTATCATCAATTCTAGTAATTCCTCTACCCATATCATCTAATCTAAAACACTCTACTTTATATTTCATCGTTACTTCTTCCTAAAACACCGAATTCATCCATCAAATCATTATAATTTGTATTATTTGTACAAACAACATCAAAAGCCATCTTATAAGATTCCATATTCCCTTTCTCATTAATATCTAAAAAACCAATTTTAAAAGCATTCTCTCTATCCTCATCATTAGCCATTTTAACATCACCGCAAACATCGCCAAATAAAATAATATTTGACCTACCACTAATTAACTGTTTTACAGATAAAGGAATAGATGCAGAATTTTTATTTAAAGAATGAATAATATCCCCAGATATCCCTGTTGCCATACCATTTTCAAAAGTTAAAAAATTAGAAACAATATGAATATTATCAAAATAACAATTATTTTTAATCAAAAATTGCTTAACAAAATCACCAATTCCTGCTGAAATAATAATTACTGGAATATTACGTTTATTTAATTTACTCAAAAATTCATAAGCACCATCTCTAAATTCCATAACATGAATATTAGAAACCGCTTCATCAATCATATCGCTAGATATTTTATGTTTAATAAATAAATTTATATGTTTTTCCCACCATTCAAGCATATATGATGATTTAAGATTATCCTCCATATTTTCATCAATTTCAATTGGCCTATAAAAATCAAACAATTCCTGTCTTTCAGAAACATAATTAGGAGAAACCAAAGAACTTTTAGATAAAATTCCCCATGATGCTTCACTATTAACATTTGTAATTGTTCTATCAAAATCCATCAAAACATAAATACTTTCATCTTTCCATGAATCAACTCTTTTAATATCGTTTCTATCATAAATTATCATACAAAAATCCTCCATTATAAGTATAACATGTATAAATACTATTGTAAATTATAGAAATTAATCTCATATTTTTTGTAAAATTTACCATAATAATATCAGGAAAGATGTGATTAGATGAAAAAAATAGATACAAAAGCACAAAATGTGATAAACAAAATAAAAAAACTATATGGAAATAGTAGTGACCTTCAGACCAGAATAATCAAAACCCAAAATAAAGATATAGGTATTTTATTCATGGAAAGTTCAAGTGGTTCAGATGGTATAAGTGATAACATCATAAAAGGTATCGATTATACGATAAATAATAAAAGTATATTCGAAAACATTTTCGATAGTCTAAAAAACACAATATTTAATGCCCAGTTACTAACAACAAAAGACTTCAGCGAATTTCCTTACTATTTGTCCAGTGGATTTACTATCATCGTAATAGATGATAGCGAAGAAGCCATTATTTTAGAAACAAGAGCCCAAATTGATAGAGGAGTTACTGAATCTACTAGTGAACCAATTCTAAGAGGTCCAAAAGATAGTTTTACTGAAAACCATTCTAAAAACTTAGGATTAGTCAGAAAAAGAATAAAAGATCCTAATCTATGGTTCGAAGATACAAAAATAGGAACTAGAACCCAAACTAAAGTCACTATTGCCTATCTAAATGATGTAGCCGATAAAAAATGTATTGAAGAAGTCAAACAAGTATTAAAAAAAATAGATATAGACGGAGTACTAGATAGTGGTAACATAAGAGAATTTTTACTAAAACAAAAATCAGTATTCCCACAAATATTAAGTACCGAAAGACCAGATTTAGTATGTCAATCCATTTTAAATGGTAAAATCGCAATCTTAGTAGAAAATTCACCATTTGCCATAATATTACCAAATGTTTTTACAGACTTTATTCATACATCAGAAGATTACTACCAAAAACCATTAAATATTAGTTTTACTAGAATATTAAAACTACTTGCTTTAATCATCACCCTATTCACACCAGCAATATATATAGCAATTACCACATTTGACCAAACCGTTGTTCCCGATGAACTGCTAATATCATTAGCCGTCCAAAGAGAAGGCGTCCCCTTCCCAACATTCTTTGAGGTAATTCTATTAATGATGATTTTTGAAATCCTAAGAGAAAGTGATATTAGACTTCCAGCCAATATGGGAGCCTCAATGAGTATCGTTGGAGCCCTAGTTTTAGGTCAAGCAGCCGTAGACGCTGGGATTGTATCACCTATTGCTGTTATAGTTGTAGCCATAACATCAATATGTAGTTTAATATTTAACGACGTTGATTTTATGAATGGTATAAGAGCATGGCGCCTTATTTTTATGGTCACTGCTACATTCTTCGGACTAATCGGATTAGTTGCTGCAAGTTTAATATGGATTATTAAACTATCATCACTAGACGCTTTTGGAGTACCATTCCTCGCACCATTTAGTCCATTTATAAAACCAAGTCAAAAAGACGCAGTCATTCGTTATCCTTTACCAAAAATTTTCAAAAGACCATTATATCTAAATGGACAAGACCAAACAAAACAAGGAGGTAACAATGAAAAATAAACTAATTATTTTAATTTTATTCATCCTAACAATTACACTAACAAGTGGTTGTAGTAATTATCGAGAATTAAATAATCTAGCGATAATTACAGGTGTTGCAATAGATAAAAGCGATGATAAATATGAACTTAGTTTTCTAATCGCAAACTCACCAAAAGCCCAAACAAGTAGCAAAGAAGGTGAAGCAACTACCACAGTATTTTCTGGAAAAGGTGACACCCTTATAGAAGCCGCTAACCTCATTGATAATAAAAGTCCAAAGCAACTATACTATGGTCATATAAATGTAGTAGTAATTTCAGAAGAAGTTGCTAGAGAAGGATTTCTAAAAATAGCCGATTGGTTACTAAGAAATCCAGAAACAAGAAAACAATTCTATTTAATACAAGCCAAAGATACTAAAGCCAAAAATATTTTAAAAATAGTCGAACCCCTAGAATCATTCCCATCGCAAAGTATTGCCTCATTAATTGAATCAAATATAACTGCACAGTCTATCTCATCAAGCATAAAATACAGCCCATTTATTGAAAAAATACTAGATAAAGGATTTGATCCTATGCTTCCATCTATTTCAATAGAAGGTAAAGTAAAAAAAGGTAGTACCGAAAAAAATACTGAAAAAACAGAACCTGAAACATATTTGAAACTAGATGATACCGCTATATTTAGAGAAGACAAATTAGTAGGTTATATAAATAAAAAAGAAAGTCAAGCAGTAAATCTTTTAACTGATAATGCCACAGAAATAAGATATGAGTTTAAGTACAATGGAAATAATTTAGTCTTTATTTCAAATAAAGTAAACAATAAAACAAAAGTTAAAGATTTTAACTCTATAGACGTAAAAGTACAGGGTAATGGATATTTAGGAGAAGTAGACGGGAAAATTAGTTTACAAAAACCTTCAACAGTAGAAAAAATAGAAAAGGAATTAAATAAATCAATTAAAAAACAATTAGAAAAAACATTAACAAAAGTGAAAGACGAATACAAAAGTGATATCTTAGGATATGGTAATAAAATATATGTTAAATATCCAAAACAATGGGATAAAATAGAAAATAGGTGGAACGATAAATACCTTCAAAAATTAAAAGTCAATATAGATGTAGACATGACTATAGAAAGCGCTGGTTCATTAATCCGTACTATTGAGGAGGTTAGAAAATGAAAAAAATAGGTTCAATGGAATTTAATAGTTTAATTTGGTTTTTAACAAGAGGAGCCTTCATTGGTATAACCCTGAGTAGTTTAATCTATATTAGTAAAAGAGATTCTTGGATTAGTGGTTTAATTGCCCTAATATTAGGTCTAATTCCAATCGCTATATTTGCTTATATAAGGCATTACGACGAAAAATTTAATATATGTGATTTAAATGAGCATCTTTTTGGTAAATTTGGAAAAATTTTAAATATAATTCTAGCCACAGGGGCTTTCATCTTTATTGAAATGGCATTTCTCAATTTAGTCCATTTTATTCATTCACAATTTCTTTATAGAACTGATCCTATTATAATCGCAATAGTTTTTATAGTACCACTTATATATGGGTTACTAAAAGGTATAAATGCAATATCAAGAACCAGTTTAATACTTTTTTACCTTATTATAATAACTATTATTTTCATAGTAGCAGGTGTCCTAAACGGTGTTGAATTAAATAATCTTTTACCAATTCTAGAAACAAACACCAATTCAATTATTCATGGAACTTTAATAATTATCGCCTATAATACACTTCCATTATTCATGCTTCAGATAATTCCAAAAAAACAATTAGAAAATTATAATTTAAAAAAATCAGTTATCTTCTATGCAGTTGCTATTTTAACACTAGTAAATGCAGCATTTTTAACAATTGGAACCTTTGGGGTAGAATTATCCCTACTTTATGAATACCCAGAATTCCATTTACTAAAAAAACTACAAATAGGTAACTTTGTAGACCGTGCCGAAAGCATATTATCAATGGAATGGATTATCTCCTTATTTGTTTTGATTTTAATGGGAATGTATTATATAACAAAATCAATATCACAAACGTTTAAAGTAACAAAAAAAACAAACAATATAATAATTATAATTGCTTGTTTACTATTACTAACCATTAGTCAATTTATTTTTAAAACTAATGGTAGTGCAACATATTTCTTTACACATGATTTATATATAATTATGTTTGTAATATTCTTCTTTATACCAATACTTATTGCACTAGCCTGTAAATTAAATAAATCTAGATGCCAAAATAACCCCAGCCGTAATAATAACTGATAGTAAAATTAAAATAATAAATATATTTAAAAATTTTACTCTCTTATCTTCTTCACCATCGACAAAATCAGATTTATTTAATTTCAAACTAGAAGTAAAGAAAGAGCGATCATAAGTAGACCTATCAAAGTCTGCTTTTTTGTTAGTTAATTTTTCATTTTCGGCAATTAAAGATTTAACATCATTAAGTTCTCCAACCTTAGTATCATCATCCTGTAAATCACTTAATAAATCTGCAGCCAATTCTGCATCACCAAGTTTATTAAGCATACTAGTATTAGTAATTGTTTGAATTAATTCTTTTAAATCGTCTTCATCATTTTCATCATAATAATCTTCTTTATTAATTTCTTTTTTCAAATCTATATTTTTTAAAATATTATATTGTGTATTTCTAAGGACTCTTTCTTTATCATCAGGTTCTTTATTTTCTTTAGCCTCTTTCAAAATATCCCTAATATCATAATTCTTTTCTTCCATATCTGGGAATGTTCTAGTGATAGTTGGTCTTACACGTTCTGGATTTTTATATTCACCAGTAATTCTACGATATTGCCTTTCCTTTTGATAATTTTCACGATTTCTAAGCATCTCTTTAACTTTAGTTATATCAACCTCATTAGCATTATCAATAGTGGCAATACCCTCAATGTTAGTATACTGACCATTTGTATATATTTCCCCATACAACTCTTTATTACGAGAACTACGTGAATTAGTATGAGTATTTACTCTAGCATTTTTATAATATTTCTGCATACGTGTATCCATGTTTGCCACCTCTAGTCTAATAATACCATATTTTTGCTTTTTTTAAAAGACACACCTTGCAAATTACCACTTTTTTCATTATAATTATTCTAGGAGGAAAGTTATGGAAAAAGTACATGTAGAAAAAGATTTATGCATTGCTTGCGGTTCATGTGTAGCAATGTGTCCAGAACACTTTGAGTTCGATGATGATAACTTAGCAAAAGCAATTAACGAAGAAGTTAATGAAGAAGTTAAAGATGCAGCAAACGCTTGCCCAACTGAAGCAATTATAATTGAAGAAAAAGAAGAGGAAGAAAATTAATAAATTTCTTCCCTTTTTTATAAACTATTAAGATGGACAAGTTGTATGAGTTTCATATGAGTTAGTAGGTGTATTACCACATATTGTTCCTTTTTTATAATTGTATTTAGTTATATCTGTAGCAAATATTCCACCATCTGAAACATTTCCCTTATTATTTTTTATAACGCCATCATTAATAGTAAATAGTACTGAATTATATTGAACAAAAACTCCTGCTCCTTTTTCCGCAACATTATTGCTAATTAAACCACCATTCATCATTACTGTTGCTTGTTCACCTACTAACAAACCACCAGCATTACCAGTAGCAGTATTATTAGAAATTATTCCACCAGTTATCTCTAATGTACTATGAAAAACTATCATCCCTGCACCAGCCAATGACTCATTATTAACAATAGAACCACCTTTAATTATTCCGGATATAACTCCTCCACCACCATTACCAGTAGTTTTATTATATGAAATTTCTCCACCAGTCATTTCAATTTTACCATTAATTCCGCCACCATAAGTACCTTCATTATAGGAAATTTTTCCACTATTAATTATTATTGGGTTTGTAGAAGGTCCATTTTTTAATATTCCTCCACCCCAAACAGCTTTATTATTTATAACATAACCACCATTAATAATAAGATGGCCTTTAACAAAACGTACTCCACCACCACTATTTGAAGAATTATCCTTTTGAGTATTCACACCGTTTTGAACAATAGACCCTTCATTAAAATTACAATATACATCATCACCATTTAAAACGATAAGTGATGATAACGCTTCTACATTGTTTCCATCTATTATAATGTTTTCTAAATTTAACGTTCCTGAAGTTATATTTAACGCTGCCTCTGTTAAAGCATTTCCTCTAACAATACTATTATTTGTATTATTCTCAGTATAACTAGTTAATGTTATATTTTTATTTTGATTAAATGTCGTAGTTTCATTTGCTGTTATATTATTCATAACTTTTATACTTGCACTTTCAGATGTCATCGAATATGCTTTATTTAATGTCGCATATGGTTTCTCTTTTGTTCCATATCCTGTATTATCGTTTCCACTATTTGATACATATAAGTCATTATATAACACCATATGTGTACTATTTTCTATATTCTTTCCATCTGTTACTTTAGCCACTATATTTCCTGCTTCTGTTATTGGTACTAGAACTGTTTTACTGGTTACTTCTACCTCTTCTTTATCATTATACTTATATGTACATGTTAATGTATCACCGCAGCCTTCTTCGTATGTTATTGTGGTTTCTAAGTTTCCATCTGTAAAAATTGGGGTCTTTAAAGTATTAGTTGTCACTGTTGTTACTTCACTTGTAGTTTGTTTTCCTATCTTACTTGTTACTCTTACTTTGATTGGATATGCCGTTCCTTGGTCTAGATTTGTAAATGTGTATATATTATTAGTTCCCCCGTCTATCCATGTTGCTCCATTATCTTTTGAATATTCATACTTAGATATTCCACTTTGTGCTTGTGCATCAATAACTACATCAATACTTTGTGAAGTTGTTGAAGTAGATATGCTTAATATTGGTTTATCTAAATCATATTTTATATTAAATATTTTAGATGTTGGAGAGGTTTTTCCACTTGAATTTACTGCTCTAAAAATCCGTGTGTCATCCCTATTTTTTAATGTCCACTCCTCTATACCATATACTATATTTCCACTTTTTTGAATACCATTGCTTTGACCAAAGGCTAAATCATACCACGTTTTTCCTTCATCACCAGAAATTTGTATTTTAGTGGTAGTACTATCCTTACTTATAATTTTTGTATGAACATATTTATTAGTCCATGTCCCACTTTCATATTTCGATTCTTCACCCTCTGATGCATAATAGGCAATATAGGTTGGTATGGAAAGATTATATTTTAAATTATATGGTTCTGATTTTTCCGAAACATTTCCTGCTTTATCAACTGCTCTAAAATAAGCCACTGCTTCTCTATTATATAATTGCCAATTTTCTACACCATAAGCCTTATTTCCATCAACCTTAAGTCCACCGCCTAAGGCTAATTCTAAATCTAACCATTTATTGGTTTCATGAACAGTACTACTAGTATACATAAGCTGAAATTTAGATATACCACTACCGTTATCAGAACTACTTATTTTTGTATGAACTTCTTCACTAGTCCATGTCCCACTTATATACCTATCATCTTCATTTTGATGATAAGCAATATATGTTGGAATAGTTGGCGGAGTTATATCTTTAAAAATCGCATAAAGAATTATATCTTCATTTTGCATTTCTAATTGTGTTAACCCTTCTTCTGAATCTTTATTGGTATTCCATCCTACAAATGTATATCCTTCTTTTTCGGCTGCCTCTGTTAAATTTACTTGCTCTCCTTCTTTTAAGTATTCATTATATTTTGTACAACTCTTTCCTCCATTACTTGTACAGTCATATGTTACTAGATATCTTTCTGGAGATATTATTTCTCCATCTTCTCCATTTTGGTAATCATTATTTTGGGTATAGTTTAAATCAACACTTATTTTGGTTGAACCTATTTCTGGAGTTCCATTAAACTCTGGATTATATTCTATCCTTACCTTTATTATTTGTGAGTTCCCTTTTTCTAATTTTTGTCCTTTAGTATATCCTAAAAAACTTATCTTTATAGCTTCATTTTCTCCTATTATTTTTTCTTCTATTCCTTCTAGTTTGGCATCCAATGTTCCTCTATTTTCTACTGTTACTTCGTATTCTACGTAGTCTCCTTTTTGGTACACATTGGCTTCTACACTGGCAGTTAAGGCTTCCCAGGTTGGTTCTTTCGCACTTTCTCCTTCTCCGCCTTTTTTACTTTCTATTACATTTGTTATTAATATATTCCAATTACTTGATACTTTACTTGTTCCTTTTATGTCTAGGTTTGTTTGGAAGGCTGCGTATCCTACTGTCATTAGGATTAGTATTCCTATTAGGCTT
>JAAWSW010000030.1 GCA_022801735.1 Bacilli bacterium
TAATCCAAATGCTAGTATTTACTTTTATCATAAAGGACTAATTAAGTATGTTGGTGTTATGTTAAAAGGTAAAATGGAAATATTAACAGACCAAGAAACTAAAAATATGATTTGGAAAAAAGGAGATACCATATTTTATAAAAAAGGTAAAACGGATCCAGATTATTGTGTTTTAAAATTTACTGCAACAAATGGTAGATATTATTGTGATTTAAAAACAGAAAATTTTGATATAGAGTAATTCAAATTCCAATTTATAAAGGAGCTAAAAACGTATGGATAAAGAAGTTTTGTTATCAAATATAGATAAAGTTCATACTACTGAAATGGGCATTGATAGAATTAAGAAAAACCTTAAGTTAGAGACTGATGATGTAGTTTTGTACTGTAAGAATAAAGTGTTAGATAAGAATTGTAATATATATAAACAAGGTAAGAATTGGTATTGTGAAATAGATAATATTAAAATAACTATCAATTCATATAGTTATACAATCATTACCGCACATATTATTTAAATTTAATTTGAAAGGGAGATAAATTATGACTTTTGATTATAAAAAAGAATATAAAGAATTTTATATGCCTAAAAATAAACCTAGTATTGTAACTGTTCCTAAAATGAACTATATTGCAGTAAGAGGTAAGGGTGATCCTAATGATGAGGACGGTGAATATAAAAAATCAATCGGACTGTTATATGCGATTGCTTTTACAATTAAAATGAGTTATAAGGGTAACTATAAAATAGATGGTTATTTTCAGTATGTTGTCCCACCATTAGAAGGTTTTTGGTGGCAGGATAATATGAAGGGTATGGATTATAATAGGAAAGATGATATGAAGTTTGTTTCTATTATTAGACTTCCAGATTTTGTTACTAAAAAAGATTTTGATTGGGCAGTAGATGAAGCAACTAAAAAGAAAAAAACCGACTTTTCAAAAGTGGAATTTTTAACTTATGATGAAGGATTATGTGTACAGTGTATGCATGTTGGTTCTTATGATGATGAACCAGCCACTGTTGATTTAATGCACAAATATATGGAAGAAAATGGCTATGAACTTGATATAACTGACACTAGATTTCATCATGAAATTTATTTAAGTGACCCAAGAAGATGTGATGAAAGTAGATTGAAAACTGTTGTAAGGCATCCAATTAAAAGGGCCAGAGAATAGTATGAAAACAGATTTAAGAAAAATTCCAGGGGTTGGTGAGCGAACAAGAGAATCTTTAATTAATATTGGAATCAGGTGTGTAGAAGATTTAAAATATAAAGATCCAGAAGAACTTTATGAGATGGACTGCAAGGTAAAAGGTTTTAAAGAAGATAGATGTCAATTATATTTATTTAGAATGGCTGTATATTATGCCTCTAATGAAAACCGTGATAAAGAAAAACTAAAATGGTGGTACTGGAAGGATAAGGAATAGATTTATTTTAAAAGCAGATTAAAAAATAGTCTGTTTTTTTGTTATGCATTTGTTGATTTTTACACGAACAAATGTTATAATTTAATTAGCGTTAATATATGAAAATATAAGAAGGAGGATAATATGAAAGAAAATAAATTGCAAGTTACAACACATGATTTTTTAATATACAAAGATAGTAATGATGAAGTTAAAGTAAGTGTAATGTTAATTAATAATGATTTATGGCTAACACAAAATTTAATAGCTGAATTATTTGGAACAGCCAGAAGTACAATTACTGAGCATATAAATAATATTTTAAAAGATGGTGAATTGGACGAAAATAACACCGTCGGAAAAACCGACGTTATTAATTCTAAAAAACCTGTAAAAATATATAATTTAGATATGATTATTGCAGTTGGATATCGTGTAAATTCAAAAAAAGCCACAAACTTTAGAATATGGGCTACAAAAGTACTGAAGGAATATATGATTAAAGGTGTAGTAATGGATGATGAAAGATTAAAGAATCCTAATTATATTTTTGGTGAAGACTATTTTGAGGAAACATTGGAAAGAATTAGAAATATTCGTTCTAGTGAAAGAAGATTTTATCAAAAAATAACTGATATATATTCACAGTGTAGTATTGATTATGATAGGGACAGTGAAATAACTAAAACTTTCTTTAAAACAGTTCAAAATAAATTACATTATTCAGTAACTGGAAATACTGCGGCAGAGATAATTTATAATAGGGTAGATGCTGATAAGGAAAATATGGGTTTAACTAATTGGAAAAATTCACCAAACGGACCAATTTATAAATATGATGTTGATGTAGCCAAGAATTATTTAAGTGAAAACGAACTAAAAAATTTAAATAGAATAGTTACAATGTATTTAGATTATGCTGAGATGCAAGCAGAAAATCATAATGCTATGACTATGAATGATTGGGTAGAAAAATTAAATGCCTTTTTACAGTTTAATGGTAAAGAAATATTGCAGGATTCTGGTAAGGTTTCTGCAAATGTTGCAAAGGAACTTGCTTATAAGGAATATGATAAATTTAAAATTAAACAGGATAAATTATTGGTAAGTGATTTTGATAAATTTTTACAAGATACTAAATTATTAGAAGAAAGTAAATAATAAATATAAAATGATAAGGAGAAAGTTTAATGACAGATGAAGAGATAGATTTAATTTATAAAGAAATGGAAGAATCGTGTAACAATTTTAATGTTAGAAATTTTCATTATGCATCATCAGGACCTGTACCAGAAAAGTATCAAGATTTATATTATGGACTTCAAAAATTAGATGAAAAATTAGATAGGATGTTAGAAAATGAGGCAGATAATTCTGTTATAACAAAAGTAATTCATATAAGAAAAACTATATCAAATTATTTAGAGCATATAATGGAATTTGGGGCTTATAATGACTTAAATGTATTTTTTGGTTGTGATATAAATGAGATAATCCCAAAACTTAATAAAGATATTGATAAAATACAAGATAATAATTAATAAAATTTTGTGTTAGGAGGTGACTATATGATATTAAATGTTAGTGGCAGAACAGATATAGTTGCCTTTTATAGTAAGTGGTTTATAAATAGATATGAAGAAGGTTTTATTGATGTTAGAAATCCTTTCAACCCTAAAATGGTCAGTAGAATAAAATTTGAAAATGTAGATGCTATTTTATTTTGTACTAAAAATCCTATACCAATTTTAAATTATTTAGAAAAAATAGAGAAGCCTATTTTGTTTCATGTAACTCTAACACCTTATAAAGATGATATCGAGCCCAATGTACCACCAAAAGGAAAAATAATTGAAGCAGTAAAAAAACTATCAAATATAGTAGGAATTGATAATTTGATAGTTAGATATGATCCCATATTTTTAAGCAATAAATATAACATAGAATATCACAAAAAGTCATTTGAAAATATGTGCATTTTATTAGATGGTTATGTTAAACAAATAATTGTATCATTTATCGATGATTATAAAAATGTTAGAAAAAACAGAAATATTTTAAGATACAGAAACTTTACCGAAGAAGACTATAGAGAGATAGGAACTTCTTTTAGTAAAAGCGCTTCTAACCATAACATGACAGTTCAAACTTGTTTTGAAGACAGAAACTTAGTAGAGTATGGATTTAAAAAAGGGGAATGTTTATCTCATGAACTTGCATATAAATTAACAGGAAAAACATATAAAAATTGGAAAGCGAGAAAAGAAGAGAAATGTAACTGCGTTCAAATGGTAGATATTGGTGTATATAATTCGTGCAGGCATTTTTGCAAATATTGTTATGCTAATTTTGAAGAAAGGATAGTTAATGATAACTTTAACAATCATAACCCCAACTCTTCATTATTAATTGGTGAATTAACAAACGACGATATAATAAAAGAAAGAATAAAATAACCACTAAAAGAAAAAATATGATATAATGTAATAGACAGTAAACGGAGTGTGTAACATGGATATAAAAATCAAAAAATTACAAAGAAAAGATTATAATAAAGTAATTAACTTCGCAACAGAAGGAATGCATTTTCAAAACTTCATAGGAAACAACAAAACATTACTATATCTTTATAGCAAATGCTTTTTATACGAAGAAATGTTAGAAGCAACACAAATACTTGCCGCATATAACAAAAACGAAGTATTAGGTATTTTAATAGCCAATATGAAAGGCAGAAAAAAGAAATATTATTCATTAGGTAAAAAAATATATGTAAAAATAGGTCTGTTTATCCAAAATACCTTTTTTAAATCTAATGCAGCCCAGTTTGATATAGCCTGTGATGAGATGTTTGAAGAATACAAAAAAACAAATAACCCAGATGGCGAAATAGCATACCTTGCTGTTGATCCAAACTCAGTTGGACAAGGTGTAGGAACCAAACTACTAGAAGCATTTGAAAAAGACAAAAAAGGTAAATTAATATTTTTATATACAGATGATTTATGTACTTACCAATTTTATGATAAAAGAGGATTTGATAGACCAATAGAAAAAGACATTATACTTCATTCTCTAAGTACGCATAAACCAATGGATGTAAAATGCATGTTATATAACAAAATAATAAAATAAAAATGGCACTAAAATGGTGTCATTTTATATATTTATGTACATAAACAAAAGAAAAAGCATATCTATATAAAAGATGTAAGAGATTAATTGACTTATAAAAAAATGAATGTTAAACTTATAAAAGTGTACTTTAAAAGTAAAGAAAGGATGTATATATGTTAAAACTAATAAAAAATCTCACAAAACGGGATGTAATGTTTGTTATACTTAGTTTCTTATTAATAGTATTCCAGGTATGGTTAGATTTAAAAATGCCAGAATACATGTCAGAAATAACAGTATTAGTACAAACAGAAGGCAGCAAAATGGCGGATATATTACTAAATGGCGGATACATGTTATTATGCGCATTTGGCAGTTTGATTTCCGCAGTTATAGTAGGATATTTAGTTTCATTTATAGCCGCAGATTTTTCGCTTAAAACAAGAAAAAAATTATTTACCAAAGTAGGAAAACTAGGAATGCAAGAAGTTAAAGACTTCGAAACAGGCAGTTTAATAACAAGAACAACCAATGATATAACACAAGTAGAAATGCTTATTGCCATGGGATTACAATTAATCGTAAAAGCACCCATTACTGCAATATGGGCAATTACAAAAATATTAAACAAAAGTTGGGAGTGGAGTGCCCTTACCGCAGTAGCCGTAGTTATCCTATTATCTACAATTGCTATAGTAGTTTCTATAGTATTACCAAGATTTAAAATCATTCAAAAACTTACCGATAAACTAAACGGCATTACAAGAGAAAACTTAAACGGAATAAGAGTCGTAAGAGCCTTCAATGCCGAAAAATATGGGGAAGATAAATTCAATGAAGCAAACAACCAATTAACAGATACACAATTATTTAATCAAAAAACATTTGCTGTACTAAGCCCAGTTATGTATTTAGTAATGAATTTCTTAACATTAGGAATATATTTCATAGGCGCTTATATCATAGATAACGCAATGATGACAGATAAATTATCACTATTTGGAGATATGGTAGTATTCTCAAGTTATGCTATGCAAGTAATTATGTCATTCTTAATGCTTGCAATGATATTTATGATACTTCCAAGAGCCCAGGTTTCTGCCAAACGTATTAACGAAGTATTAGATACAGAAGAAAGCATAAAAGACGGAAACATTAACGCAAATACTACAAACGAAATAGGGACTGTAGAATTTAAAAATGTTTCATTTAAATATCCAGACGCTGAAGAATATCTGTTAAAAAACATTTCATTTAAAGTAAATAAAGGAGAAACAGTTGCATTCATAGGCTCAACTGGTTCAGGGAAATCAACACTAATTAACTTAGTGCCTAGATTTTATGATGTAACAGATGGCGAAATCTTAGTAGACGGAATAAATGTAAAAGACTATACTCAAGATTTTCTACATAACAAAATAGGTTACGTTCCGCAAAAAGCAATTATGTTCGCTGGAACCGTAAATTATAACGTTGCTTATGGTAGTAACGGTAAAGAAGCAATAACAGAAAAACAAATAAAAGAAGCCATAAGAGTAGCCCAAGGGGAAGAGTTCGTTTTAAAAATGGATAATCAATATGAAACAGATATAGCCCAAGGTGGAAAGAATATATCAGGAGGACAAAAACAAAGATTAGCAATCGCAAGAGCAATCGCTAGAAATCCTGAAATATATATATTTGACGATAGTTTTTCAGCCCTAGATTATAAAACAGACTCAACCCTAAGAAAAGAATTAAAAAAATATACAAAAGACGCAACCAGTTTAATAGTCGCACAAAGAATCGGAACAATAATGAATGCCGATAAAATCATCGTTTTAGATAACGGTAACTTAGCAGGTGTTGGAACCCATAAAGAATTATTAAAGACATGTGATGTATATAAACAAATCGCATTATCACAACTATCAAAGGAGGAATTAGAAAATGCCTAGACCAAACCATAACGGCCCAGGAGCTAATACTCCAGATAAAGCCAAAAATTTTAAAGAATCAATAAAAAGACTTTTTAACGAATTAGAAAGTTTCAAAACACCAATTTTAATCGCATTAGTGTTAGCCGCAGTAGGTTCAATCCTTTCCATAATCGCGCCAAATAAACTAGCTGATTTAACTGATGAAATATCAAAAGGCTTAGTCGTTAAACAAGACAATATGGAAAAGATTAGTAATCATGTAACCAACTCCTTAAATGAAGAAAGCATGAAAACAATAATGCCAGAAATTTTACAAATGGATTTAGGACCAGAAACAAACTTTAAAATAAACATATCAAGTTCAATCCCAAGAGAAGATTATCAAAAATATATAAAAGCATTAGAAGAAATTCAAAACACCAAAGACCAAACAAAATCGTTACAAATAATATCAGAACTGCCTGAAAGTATATTACAAATAATTCTTCCAGAAACAACATATAAAAACATAAAAATTACAACCAAAGATAAAATAGAATTCTTAAAATCATCAAATGAAAAAAATGTAACAATCCCAGATTCATTAGCCAATATTTTATTTACCGAAATAACAATCGATAAAACAAAAATAACACCAATAGAACAAGCAAAATTCGCTAGTCTTCTAAGCACTCTAGACAAAGATGCAACACCAAAAGAAATATATGAACAAATCGATAAAATGCCTAAAAACATCCAAACAGTAATTAAACCATTTATGGATATAGACAAAATAAAAGCAATCGGTTTATTCTTAGTAATTATATACTTAATAAGCGCTACTTTTACATTTATAGAATCAATAATGATGTCAATTGCATCAAATAATTTTGCTAGAAAATTACGTGCCAGTATAGCCTCTAAAATAAACAAATTACCACTAAAATATTTCGATAAACACAAATCTGGAGATACATTATCAAGAGTGACAAACGACGTCGATACAATTGCTCAAACAATGAATCAGTCGTTATCAACTTTAGTAAGCGCAGTAACATTATTTATAGGAACACTAATTATGATGTTTTATACAAACTGGATTATGGCTATAACCGCAATTCTATCAAGTTTAATAGGATTTGGTTTTATGTCAATCGTATTAAGTAAAAGTCAAAAATACTTCATCGCAAGACAACAAGAACTTGGTAACTTAAACGGGCACATAGAAGAAGTATACTCAGGTTTAAACGTAGTAAAAGCATATAACGCCAGTAAAGAAGTTAACGAAAAATTCGATGAGTATAACCAAAAAGTATACAACGCCAATAGAAAAAGCCAATTCCTATCAGGCTTAATGATGCCATTTATGAATTTTATTGGTAACTTTGGATATGTAGCAGTATGTATAGTAGGGGCAGTACTTACCCTAAATAATATAATAACCTTTGGTGTAATAGTTGCCTTCATTATGTATGTAAGATTATTCTCATCACCACTCGCACAAATTGCTCAAGCATTCACTTCATTACAATCAACAACAGCAGCCTCTGAAAGAGTATTTGAATTTATCGATGAAGAAGAAATGAATGATCAAAAACAAATTACAAACAAATTAAAAAAAGAAGACGTAAAAGGTGAAATAGAATTTAACAACATAATGTTTAAATACGATGGTAACGAAAAACCAACAATCACAAATTTCAGTGCTAAAGCAATGCCAGGGCAAAAAGTAGCCATAGTTGGTCCTACTGGTGCCGGAAAAACAACATTAGTAAATTTACTAATGAAATTCTACGAAATAAATGAAGGAGATATCAAAATAGATGGTGTATCAACCAAAGATCTAACAAGAGAGAATATCCACGAATTATTTACAATGGTCCTTCAAGATACATGGTTATTTAATGGAACAGTCAAAGAAAACTTAGTATACAACAAAACAGATATAAGCGATGAAAAAATAAAAGAAGTATGTGAAACAGTAGGTGTTTCCCACTTCATAAAAACACTTCCAAAATCATATGACTCAATCATTTCTGATAACGATAGTATATCATCAGGACAAAAACAATTACTAACTATCGCAAGAGCAATGTTAGATGATGCTCCATTCCTAATTTTAGACGAAGCAACATCAAATGTAGATACTAGAACAGAAGAATTAGTCCAAAAAGCCATGGATAAATTAACCGAAGGCAAAACCTCATTTATTATTGCCCACAGACTTTCAACAATTAAAAACGCTGATTTAATATTAGTTATGAAAGACGGTAACATAATCGAACAAGGAAACCATGATGAATTAATAAAAGAAAACGGTTTTTATGCTAATTTATACAATTCACAGTTCGAATTATAAAAATTATTTTAAAATAATATAAAAGAATCCTATTACAAAACAGGATTCTTTTATATAGTTAATCTATATAAACAAAAAGATATAAAAACATAATTGACTAATAAATAAAAAAATGATAATATATAAAACATCTTAAAGGTGATGAATTATGTATAAAGAAGACGAAATTAATATAAATAAAGAGTTAAACAAACAAAGAAATTATGAAATTTTATTAATAGAACTTAGAAAAAAAAGAAAATTTGCTCTAGCAGGAACAATTGGTGGTGTAGCCCTAATATGCACTAATATGCAACTAACAAGCGATGTAAACTTTGCTCTAGCCACTATGGGTGTTGTATCATTACCACACATTTCTAGTTATTTTAGTACAATTCAAAATAAAATTAATGCTGCAATTGTAGAAAAAAAAGAATGTGAAAGGCATATAGAAGATTACTGTGAACACAAAATGAAAGTAAGTTCAAAACAATACGTTAAAACAAAATAAAGGAGGCCATTATGCAATTTAATAAAACAATAAAAAACATAAAAGAAAAATGTAATACCCATCAAAAACAAGCCTCATTATTTTTGCTAGTAACAATTCCATTTATGCTATTAATGGTTTTAACACACAAAATAGTTTTTATAGAATTTGGGGCAATTCTATTCGCATTTGCTTTATATAATATAAAAAAGATTGTAGATTTAAACGAAGAAATAAATACAATAAAAGAACTATCATTAAAATTACAAAAAAATAATTTAAAAAAAGTATACCCTGAAGGACATCATTGGATTACAAACCCAACAAACGCCGTTTTAGACTTAGGGGGATACGAATTCATCGGAAAAGATGAACATGGAATAAAAGTATATCAAAACACCACCGACGTTGTGGTATGTGGTCAAATCAACCCTCAAAATGGAGAAGTAGTTTATGATGATTTTGGTATACCATCACATTATATAAACGATTCAAAATAAGAAGCAAGACTTCTTTTTTTCTTTGAAATAATGTATAATAATAATTGGTGAAAATATGTTAGATAGATTAGAAATATTAATTGGTGATAAAACGAAAACATTAAAACAAAAAACAGTTCTTTTATTAGGCCTTGGCGGAGTAGGTGGACACGCCTTTGAAACCCTACTTAGAAGTGGTATCGGAACAATAATCGTAGTAGATAACGATGTAATCGACGAAACAAATTTAAATCGGCAACTACTTTCAACCAACAAAAATATCGGACAATATAAAGTAGATGAAGCAAAAAAAAGACAAAAAGATATAAACCAAGAATGCAAAATAATAAAAATCAATAAATTCATAAACGAAGAAAACATAGAATCATTATTCGAAAACAAAATAGACTTTGTCATAGACGCAATTGATACAATAAAAACAAAAAAACAATTAATCAAAAAATGCATAGAAAAACAAATCAAAATTATTTCAGTCATGGGTACAGGTAATAAAATGGATCCAACAAAACTAACAATAACTGACATTAGAAAAACCAGTTATGACCCAATTGCTAAAGAAATAAGAAAATTTATAAAAGAAGAGAGAATAAACAAAAAAATCCCAGTAGTTTTCTCAGATGAAACACCAATAAAAACAGACAAAATAGGTTCCAACGCATTTGTACCAGCCACTGCAGGTATATTTGCTGCTTCATATGTAATAAACGAACTAATAAAGGAGTAAATAAAATGGAAAAATATTTAATCGAAGAGATAAAACAAATGAAAGGTTCACTTTTAGGAATAGGAATTACAAGTGAAAAAATCAAAGACGCAATAAATAAAAATGATGAAATTTTAATATGTAATTTATTAGAAGAAACAACAAAAAGAAAAAATTCTAATTTAGTTGCAGGTAAAAAACAAAGAAAAGTAAACATAAAAAAACTTAGAAAAACATTCAGAAAAAAAAGAACAGACAATGTTATTTGTAACTTAGAAACCGTAAAAAAATTTCTAAAAACATTTGTTAGAGATAGCGTATATATAAACAAAGGTAAATTATATATTTATGGTGATAAAGAAGAAATAGAAAATCTAAAGAAAAAATACGAACGATATACAAAAGACATTAAAATAATAAACAAAGCAAAACAAAGTATATTAGTAGTAAATAACACAAATACCAAAAATAACAAATTTAAAGATATATGTTATTGGTGGCAAGATTTTGGCCAATCAACCCTAGAAATCATAACCGCACTTTTAGCCAATTAGTTAAACAATCATAACGATTGTTTTTTAACGCATTTTTTGTTATAATTAATAGAGTGTAAGGTGATAATATGTACTTAAAAGAAATAAAATCTCAAGGATTTAAATCATTTGCTGATAAAACAAACATCGAATTGACAAACGGAATAACTGGAATAGTTGGACCAAATGGTTCAGGAAAAAGTAACGTTGTTGATGCCGTAAGATGGGTACTTGGAGAACAATCAGTAAAATCATTACGTGGTGATGGGAACATGGCCGACGTAATCTTTTCAGGTTCAAAAAGCCGCAATCCAATGAATGTTGCTTCAGTAACACTAGTCTTCGATAACCAAGATAAATATCTTCCTTTAGAATACGATGAAGTTGCCATAAAAAGAAGAGTATATAAAGATGGTACAAACGAATACTTCCTAAACAACGAAAGAGTAAGATTAAAAGATATTACAAATTTACTATTAGATAGCGGGATTGCTAAAGAAAGTTTTAATATAATTTCTCAAGGTAAAATAGAATCAATCATCAGTAGTAAACCATCAGAAAGAAGAACAATCTTTGAAGAAGCCGCAGGCGTACTTAAATACAAAAGAAGAAAAGAAGAAGCAATAAGAAAACTAGATAAAACCCATAATAATCTTTCAAGAGTAAACGACATCATAAATGAATTAGAACCACAAATAGAACCACTAAAAGAACAAAAAGAAAAAGCCTTAGAATATGTAGACGCTAAAGAAAAACTAGAAGAAGTAGAAATAGCCTTAATTACAGAAGATATTACAAACATAAATAACGAATATCAAACAAATAAAGAAAAGATAGAAAAATTAGAAAACGAAATTTTAGAACTAGGTGTTCAAAGTAATAAATCAGAAGTAAAAATAGAAGAGTATAAAAACGAAATAAACAAAAACTTTGAGAAAATAAAAGAAACCCAAAATAAAATATTAGAATATACCACTTTAGCAGAAAAACTAAATAGTCGAAAAGATATAATAACCGAAAGAAAAAAATACGAAGTAGAAGATGCTAAACTACACAGCACCATACTTGAACTAAAAGAAAAAGAAATGCAACTAAAAAATCAAATCAACAGTACTGAGACAGACATCATAAACAAAAACAAAGAAACAACAATACTAGAAGATAAAATAAAAGAATTAAATATTCAAATAAGTAAAATAAAAGATAATAAACAAACATTAGAAAACAACTTAACAATTTCACTAAGACAAAAAAACAATTTAGAGATAAAAGCTGAAAATTTAAAACAAATAATCGAAAATGGTGGTATGTTACCAGCAGCAGTAAAAAGCGTATTAAACAATCCAAAATTAAAAGGAATACATAATATCTTAGGAAACATAATAGAAACAGATTCAAAATATACACTTGCAATTTCTACATCTCTTGGATTTAGTACAAATAATATCATTGTAGACAATGAACAAATTGCCAAAGAAGCAATAAGTACAATAAAAACAATCGGAAGAGCAACGTTTTTCCCACTAAATATAATTAAACCAAAATATGTAGATCAAGAAACAATAAATACTATCAATAACGAACCATACTTTATTTGTGTAGCCAGTGATTTAGTACAGTACGAAAACAAATATGAAAATATTATTTTAAATCAACTAGGAAACATTTTAGTTACTGAAAATATAAACGACGCTATTAAACTAAGTAAAAAAATAAACTATAGATATCGTATAGTAACAATAGATGGTCAAGTTATAAACGTCGGTGGGTCTATGACTGGTGGAAAGCAAAATAAAACCCATAATGTTATTAGTGATAAATACGAACTAGAAAGCACATTAAAAGAACAAGAAAAACTATTAAATAACATCAAAGAATTTGAAAATAAAATAAATGAAATAGATTATAATTTAAAATCATTAGACGATAAAAATTATCTACTCGAAAAAGAAAGATTTTTAAACAAAAACGACATAGAATCGAAACAAAATCAAATAAGAATTTTAAAAGATAATTTAGAAAAAGTAATGTTAGATATAAATGGTACTAATAATATTTTAGATGGTGCTCTTTCAAAAGAAGAAGAAGAAATTATAAATAAATATTATGAAACCATTAAACAAAAAGAAGAATCTGAAAAAGAACTAGAAATTTTAACTAAAGAAAAGAATGACTTAACAGAAAGCCTAGAAGAATACGAATTATCAGTAAAAAAAGAAAATAGTGAATACTCTTCAAAAACAGAAGAATTAAAAACACTAGAAATAAACGTCAATAGAATGGACGTAAAATTAGATAATTTATTAAATACACTAAGTGAAAGTTACAGTATGACATACGAAAAAGCCAAAGAAAATTACAAACTAGATATAGATTATAATTTAGCCAAAACAACCGTTAACTCACTAAAAAGAAAATTAAAAGAAATAGGCATCGTTAATCTAGCCGCTCCAGAAGAATACGAAAGAGTAAGTACTAGATATGAATTCTTATTAAGCCAAGTAACAGACCTAAATAAAGCAGAAACTACTTTATTAGAAATAATAGAAGAAATGGATAAAATAATGGTTAAAGAATTTAATAATTCATTTAAAACCATAAACGAAAACTTCGAAACAACATTTAGAGAATTATTTAAAGGCGGTACAGCAACACTAAAATTGACTGAACCTAATAACTTATTAGAAACTGGAATAGAAATAGTTGCTAGTCCTCCAGGTAAAAAACTAACCAGTATTTCATTACTATCAGGAGGAGAAAAAACCTTAACAGCCATTAGTTTATTATTTGCAATTATCAAATCTAGACCAGCACCTTTCTGTATTCTAGATGAAGTAGAAGCAGCCTTAGATGAGGTTAACGTTGATACATTCGGTAAATATGTTAAAAATTTAAAAGACAAATCACAATTTATAATAATAACACATAAAAAGAAAACAATGGAATACGCTGATGTATTATACGGAATAACAATGCAAGAATCAGGTGTTTCTAAATTAGTAAGTGTTAAATTAGAAGAAATAGAAAATTAATCTATTTCTTTTTATGCAAAAATATGGTATTATTTAAAGTACTAAAGGAGGAATATTATGGAAACACCAACAACTGTATTAATGTTTCACTATCTAAGTGCAAGAGATGTAGAAGGAGAGGATATACAATATCATGCTTCTTTCATAATTCAAAGTGGTGATTTAGACTATAACTATAAATTTGCAAGAGACGTAAAAGGCGCAGACATAGAAGCCCACAAAGCAGTTATCGAAGAAAGTCAAGATGAATTTTATATGGAACTTTTTGAAAAATTAACACAAGAGCCTAAACAGAAAGTTTTCACATATACAAAATAATCAAGAAAGCACCACAAAAAGAGAATTAATTCTCTT
>JAAWSW010000031.1 GCA_022801735.1 Bacilli bacterium
CCCCCCCCCCCCCCTACATAGTCAAGAAAAACAACTGATGAGGTCTTGTTTTCTCGTAAATGAGTGTAAAGTTATTTAGGTATTAAAAAAAGAACCAATGGGTCCTAAAATTTCTTTTTAACAAAAAATCTAATCATTAATACTTCAAATATAATATATACAATAATATAGATAACCATTATAATTTCATTAAACATTCCAAGTTGAAAACTATTTATAATAGATGGAACATCAGCTGGAACAAAATCAAAGAAACTAAAAGCATCACTGCGTAAATAATTTGCTTTCAAATAAGTTACTATCCTTAAAAATATATCCACTATTACAACAAAATAAACACATGCGTTAAAATTCTTAAAGAAAAATATCACCGCAAATAAAGCAATTAAAAATATTATAAGTTGTACTGTCATCATTTACCTCCTACTATCTTATCAAAACCTTTAGTAAAATCATTAACCTCATTTATATTATAAAAATATAAAGTTAATACATAAGGTTTATTATCATTAAATCTAAATATTCTATAGTTAGTTATATCTAAAACCACCTTATTAATTTCACCATCTTTTTTATAAACATTTAATAAAATATTATACGTCATAGCCTTTGTTAAATCAGCATCTGTATCTATTTCATATAAATTAATAAAACGATCAAGCGGAACTACATATTGTGTATAGTCATTAATATCTGCACCAGTAAGACCACCTAATAAATTATTAAGCATTTTAGTATTAATCTTAAGCCATCCTAAATCTAAATTCTGCTTAACCCCAGTATCCCCATTAATTAAATAAACATCATTATGATAATAATATCTATGGTTATTTAAAATAAACAAAATACTATCATCATGAACTTTTCCATTTAACTCATTACTACCTTGAACATAACTAAATTCATAACTCTTAATACTATCAAAATTAGTAGCCTTAGTTACAGTAGTATTAGAACTAACATTAGAAACTGCAGTTAATCTAACAAAGATTATCAACACAGCCATAAAAATTAACCAAAAAACTAAAACCATTATAGAATGTGTTTTGGGATCATCCCAAAGTTCTCTAAACCTTTGTAATTTTTCACTCTCTTTTATTCTTTTAAACATACTTCACCTACTTAAGAATCTTACCCACTAAATCCTTATGACCATTTACAAAATCACTAGCCTTCATCTTTCCTTTACCAGCAAGTTGAATCTCTGTAAATATTACCTCACCATTTGAAACTTTTACCCCAAATCCATCAGGATATATAGCCATTATTTGTCCTGGATAACCTTCATCATATACATTTTCACCTTGACGACATTTCCAGACTTTCATTATCTTATCACCAAACACAGTATAGGCTCCTGGGAAAGAATTTAATCCTCTTACTTGATTTACAACTTGCTTCTTAGTTTTGTTAAAATCTAATTTTTCATCTTCTCTTTTAATAACAAAAGCATAAGTAGCAAGAGATTCATCTTGAACCATCCTACTATTAGTACCATCTAAAATGCTAGGTAAAGTTTTTAAAAGTAAACTAGTACCAACTGAACTTAATTTATCATGTAAAGAAGATGCCGTATCCTCATCCGTGATAATCACTTCTTCTTGTGAAATTATATCACCAGCATCCATAGCCTCAGCCATATACATAATTGTAATACCAGTTTTAGAATGGCCTTCAATAATAGCTCTATGTATAGGCGCACCACCACGCAACTTTGGAAGTAATGAAGCATGAACATTAATACAACCTAATCTTGGTATTTGTAATAGTTCAAGTGGCAAAATTTGACCATAAGCACATGTAATAATTAAATCAGGCTCTAAAGCATTAATTTCTTGAAGCGCCTCAGAAATTTTATTTGGTTGTAAACACAAAATATTATTTTCCATCGCAACTTCTTTAACTGGCGAAGGTCTAAGCTCACCACTTCTGCCAAATGGCTTATCTGGCTGAGTTACAATTGCCCTAACCTTATATTCACTAAGTAAACCTTTTAATACAGGTACACTAAAATCAGGCGTTCCCATAAAAATAATAGTTGGTTCTTTTACAATATTAATTTTATCAAAATCCATACATATTCCTCCTCGCCTTACTCTATACATCATTTTACCACAATTAAACCTAAATAACTATAATTTTAACGGATTTAAATCGACTTCTACCATTACTTTACTATTAGTTTTATATTTATCATTAACAAAATTAAGAGCCGAAATAATTTCACTAGTATTTTTAAACTTGATAATAATTCCTAGATAATAAGTATTATTAATTTTAGGAATGTTAAGAGCACTAGGGCCTAAAATAATATTATTAGGAATTTCTTTCCTTAAATAATAAGAAATCTTTGAAGCCTCATCATAAACCTTATCATAATCTTTTCCACTAATTTTAATATGGCACAAATTATAATATGGTGGATACTTTAAAGTCTTTCTTATTTTAAGTTCTTCGCTATAAAAACTACTATAATCGTGTTTACTTGCACACACAATACTATAATGATTCATATTAAATCCTTGAATTATAACTTCACCCTTTTTATCACCACGACCTGCCCTACCAGCAACTTGATTCAAAAGTTGAAAGGTTCTCTCTGCACTCCTAAAATCAGGAACATTTAAAGAACTATCACCATTTATAACAATAACTAAAGTTACATTAGAAAAATCAAGACCTTTAGAAATCATTTGCGTTCCAAGTAATACATTATATTTTCCATCCTTAAAATCATTAATAATACGTGCATGCGAGCCCTTATTTCTAGTCGTATCAACGTCCATTCTAACTACCTTAGCACCCGAAAAATTTTCTTTAAGTAGTTCCTCTAATTTTTCAGTTCCCATACCAAGCGAATTAATATTTTTACTATGACATTCTGGACACTCTAAAAATTTATACGTTTTATAATCACAATAATGACATCTCATACTATTAGTGTTCTTATGATAAGTAAGTGGAATGTCACAATTAGGACACTTATGTGTAAAACCACATTCCTTACAACTAATTACTGTTGAAAAACCACGACGATTAAGTAAAACAATTGCTTGATGCCCTTGATTTAAGCAATCAGTAAGTTTTTCTATAACTAAAGAAGAAAACACCCTATTTCCCTTTTTAAATTCATCTTTCATATCAACCAAAGAAACCAAAGGTAAATTATGATTAACACGTTCACTCATTTCTAAAAGTTCATAAGTTCCCATCTTAGCCCTGGTATAACTTTCCACACTTGGTGTTGCACTACCTAAAATTAAAGGTATATTATAATTTTTACACCTCCAAATCGCCACATCAATAGCACTATATTTAGGTAAATTCTCCTGTTTATAAGTAGCCGAATGTTCCTCATCAACAATAATAATACCTAAATTAGTAAAAGGTGCGAACACCGCACTCCTCGCCCCAATAACAATCGAAACTTCTCTATTTTCTATCTTACGCCATTCATCATACTTTTCACCATCACTAAGACCACTATGTAAAATAGCAACCACTTTACCAAAATGTTTTTTAAAGATATTAACCATTTGCGGAGTCAAACTTATTTCAGGTACAAGTAAAATAACCTCTTTACCCGATTCAATTACTTTTTCAATAAGTTTAATATAAACTAAAGTTTTACCACTACCAGTAACTCCGTGTAATAAATAAGGTTTAAAATTAAATAAATCCACCTTAGAAAGAACATCCTTCTGACATTCAGTCAAAGGAAAATCAGTTTTTTCTATTTCTATATCATCAGAAAGACGATAAACCTCCTCTTTGATTTCCTTTATATATCCCTTTTCTATTAAAGACTTAACTGTATAAGAAGATATACTAATAGCATCCTTCTTCAAAACTTTTCCATTATCTTTTATATAATTAAAAACCTCTTTTTGTTTATCGGTTTTCAAAACTGGATTATCATCACAAACAGTAAGATAACTAACATATTTTTTATTAATATTAAATCCGTTTTTAGCCTTTAAGGCACTAGGTAACATCGTTTGATAAGCTGTAATTAAAGGTGATAATGTTTTCTTGCTTATATACTTACCTAATTTTAACATTTCAGAATTTATAACCGGTTTTTCATCAATAACTGAAGTAATATTTTTAAGTTCATAATCAAAATTACCATCATCAAAAACATTCAAAACAAAACCTTCAAGATTACGTTTACCAAAAGGCACTAAAACTCTAACACCAACAAATAATTTCATTCCATCTGGCACTCTATAAGTAAACGTTTTATCCACAGCCTTAGCCTTAATTTCAACTAATACTTCAGCATACATATTATCACCTTCTATATATCATGTAATTAAATTGTAACAAACGATAGTTCGTGCGTCAATGTTTTTTATAAAGTTTCTTAAATCTGCTTAATTTTAAAAATATTCCCATGTAAATAAAACAAAAAACTAGTTTAAAAATTAAACTAGTTTAATATATTATTTTTCTTCCTTAAGAACATCCATAGCCTTACGCATTTCCAAATCATATTTAATCATATCTAAGCCACCAAACATTTTAAGGAATTCATCTTTTTCCATTCCATATTTTTCAGCATATTCAACTGCTTGCTTATCAGCCTCTTCATCAGATACTTCAATTTTTTCTGCTTTAGCGATTTCTTCAAGCATAAGTCTATAAGTAATTCTTTTATTAGCCTCTTCAGTCATTTGCTCTCTTAAAGCAGCCTCATCTGAATTTGTAAATTGATAAAACTGTTCTAAAGTAATACCTTGCATTTGTAAATTTTCAGCATATTGTTTAATCATACGATCTAATTCTTCTTCAGTCATTACCTCTGGAATTTCAATTTCAGTATTTTTAGCAGCCTCATCAAGTAAAGCATCCATATATTTATTTTCAATTTCTGCTTCTTTATGCGCTACAATATTTTCTTTAATTTTTGACTCTAAAGTTTCTTTAGAATCAACACCTTCCATTGCTAAATCAGCAAAGAAGTCTTTATCAAATTCAGGAACTTTGATTTCTTTAACTTCATGAACTTTAACTTTAAATACTGCATCTTTACCTTTTAATTCTTCTGCATGGTAATCAGCAGGGAAAGTAACATTAACATCTTTTTCCTCATCTGCTTTCACACCAATTAATTGTTCTTCAAACCCTGGAATAAACATTCCACTACCAATATTTAAAGAATAGTTTTCAGCCTTACCACCGTCAAATGGTACACCATCAACAAATCCTTCAAAATCAATAATAGCAATATCACCATTTGCAATTGCATCTTCTTTTAAAACATTTTCAGCATATCTATTACGAATATTATTAATTGTATCTTCAATTTCTTTATCAGTAACTTCTGCTTTTTCTTTTTCTACTTTTAAACCTTTATATTTACCTAATTTAACTTCAGGTCTTAAAGTTAATTCAAAATTAAATACCACTTCTTTAGCATCAATGTTTTTAAAACTAATTTCAGGTCTAGCAACTAACTCACCTAAAACATCTTTATTTTCATCAAGCATTTTCATATATGCTTTTTCTACTACTAAATCAGCAGCATCAACATGTAAAGCCTCTTCACTATATTTTTTCATAACCATATCTTTTGGTGCTTTTCCAGGTCTAAAACCATCTATTTTAATTTTTTTACTTACATTTTTATAAGCCTTTTCTATTGCCTCTTCCCATTCTTTACCATCAATTTTAACTTCTACTTCTTTTGTTCTACTCATAATTAATTCCTCCTATTATATAATTTTTAAATCCATACACCAAAGCCAACTGCAGCCATACTTAAGACTAAACCAACTGACCAGAATAAACGAACAATGTCCACCTCAGACCAACCTAATTGTTCAAAATGGTGGTGTAATGGAGCCATTTTAAACACTTTTCTATGAAATTTTTTAATTGCAATTAACTGAATAATAACACTAAGTGTTTCAATAATAAATACACCAGCAACTACACCTAAAGTAATTTCATGATTTGTAAGTATAGCAACACTACCAAGTACTGCACCAAGTGCAAGTGAACCTGTATCACCCATAAATACCTTTGCTGGATAACAATTATAAACTAAAAATCCAACTAAAGCACCTACAGTAAGGAAACAGAAAATAGCCAAATCTTCATTTCCTTGTGTCCATGGTGATCCCCAGCAAATAATACCAAAAGCAAATAAGGCAATTGCTGATAATCCCCCAGCAAGACCATCTAATCCATCAGTAATATTAACTGAATTACTACTACCTACCAAAACAAATAACAAGAATGCTCCATAAAGCCATCCCATATCAATTTTAATTCCTAAAGTATGAATATCTAGTACTGGCTCATTACCACTACTTAAATATATATAGAAAAATACTAAAGCGATTACTAATTGAGCAAATAATTTTACAAATATTGATAATCCTTTATTATTTCTTTTTCGAACAATTATATAATCATCTACATATCCAAGGATTGCATAAGCAACAAAGACAAATAAAACAATAAATAAATTAGCCGAAAAATGCATTTTACCCATTAAAATTAAAACTATAGTAAGAAGTACAATTGGAATAATAAACATGATACCACCCATTGTAGGAGTACCCTGCTTAGACTGATGTCTTTCCCCTAAAGTCTTACTTACATTTTGTCCTAATTTTTCTCGCTTAAGCCATTTAACTACAAAATAACCAAAAGCAACAGTTACCACAAAACCTAACATAATTGTCATAACCGCTTTAGCCAGTATTAGCATATAATCACACTCCAAGCTAATCAATATTATACCATTTTTTAAAAATATTTAAAATATATTTAAATAAAAAACTAATAAAATATCCTAAGATAAATTATTAGTTTTATTTTTTTAATTAATAGTATATGGGTCTGTTCCTGTTCCGTTACCAGATATAGTTATATCTGATTTTAAATAAAGAACTGGATGAACTTCAAATTGACTATCAATTTCACTTTCTCCAATTGTACCTTCACTAGAAAATATAAAAGCACGATAATTATTAGAATCAAATGGTGAAATTGTCCATGCACGGTCTGTTGGTAACATATAATTAGTTGTTTTACATACTTCCTTATTATCAAAATGTAATTTCATAGAACCACATTGACTTGCATTAGTATTTGCCTTAATAAAATCACTTGGGTTTATTAAAGCAATATTTCCAGACCAAACTTTACTTGCTTCATGAGCCAATTGATTTGCAAAACCAGAATCTGTAGCACCATATATTGCTTCATCTACTACTGGACCAACATTCCATGAATGAGTTTGAATTAATTCCTTACTACTGGCATCTAAAGAATTATAATAATCATTATTTAAATATTCATTTAATGTTACAGGTTTACCCCAATTATTATCAGCGGCTCCCCAATCACCCCATTGTTTATTTCCGATACTACCTTTTTTTATTAATTTTAAAGTACCATCTGATTCAACAGAAATAATTCTCCATGGTTCATTATTAAAAGTTATATAATTTGCTGGATTTGCTCCTTTATATACATATCTTCCTGTTTCATATTCATCAGCATATAATCCATCTCCACTATCTGTTGCAGTGGCAATTAATTTCTCAGCAGCAGTCTGACTAACTACTCCGCTACCTTCTTTTTGTGAGTAATCTAGTGTTACTGTAAATGTTCCTTCTGTATTCTCTGGTTGCGAAGTTACGCTTGCTAAATACTCTACTTTTACTGTTAGTACTTTACTATCTCCTGCATTTAATTCACTTCCCTCTTCTAATCCACTTGAAGTAAATTTTATTGCTGGATTATTTGATTCTGTTAATGTTATTTTTTCTAATAATGCATTTAAGTTCCCTCTATTTTCTACTGTTATATCATACTCAATACTATCACCTGGGGAAACTAAGTTAGTTTTGAAAGTTGCAGTTAATGCTTCCCATGTTGGATCTTCTGCATTTGTTGCTGCTCCTACTATGTTTTTACTTTCTACATTAGTTATTAATATATTCCAGTTACTACTAATATTTGTTGTTCCTTTTATGTTTAGTATACTACTAAAGGCTGCATATCCTACCGCCATTAATAGTACTACTGCACATAAACTTCCTATTATTATATTGTTCTTTTTCTTTTGTGTCATTGTGCACATCCTTTCTTATTTTTTATAATGTCTATCTTTAGTAGTATTATATTTTTATTATAAACTATATTTATTTGTTTTACAACTGCTTACAACCATAATACTTTACACTTGATAAAATACCATCAAAAAAAGTAGAATTAAATTCTACTTAATCAAACATATCAACTAAAACATCTAATCTATCAATAACTGGATAACCTTTTCCGTCCATATCTAAATCAAATCTAACTCCATAACCACCTGCCGCTTTCCACTCATCTAAATTACCAACATAATCATCCACTAAAATTGCACCTTCTGCTTTAATCATATCAGTTTTAGAAATAGATTTAGGCACTGTAATAATTGTAATATCGCTAAAATATTTTCTTATCATTTTAACTTTTTCTTCTATTTCTCCAATCGAATTAACATGTGTTAAAATTGCTACATCAAATTTCCCACTATCAATTATTCTATCTATACAATTCCAACTATCATGAATAGGTTTACTACGCTTAAGTATATCACCCCAATTCACAACCTTATAAAACTCTTGATAACTCTCAAAATTTTTTTCTATACCTTGTTCCTCAGCCATTTTATATGTAACATCTATAGAGTCAACAATAACTCCATCAAAATCTATATATAAATTAGTCATATCATCACTCCTAACTATATTATTCTCATAGAAAACATATAACTATAAGACAAAGTTTAATAAACATCTACCTTAAACCTTCAACAATTTCTCTAAATTTATCTCCACGTTCCTCAAATGATTTAAACTGATCATGGCTTGCACAAGCAGGAGAAAGCAAAATAGTATCACCTTCATCTGAAAGATTATAAGCAAGTCTTACCGCTTCCTCTAAATTTTCCACAGCAGTTACAGATTTATCATTACTATTACAAAAATCTACAATCTTATTTTTAGTTTCACCAAAACAAATAACCTCTTTTACAAACTGCATATACTCCCTTAATTCATCAAATGACTGACCACGATCTAAACCACCAAGTAATAATATAACAGGAGTATTAAAGGCTGATAAAGCAACTGTAGTCGACTTATTATTTGTTGCTTTTGAGTCATTATAAAATTCCCTATCATTAAACCTTCTAACAAATTCCATACGATGGGTAGCCCCACTAAAATTAGCAAGTGCCTCCCTAATTTTTTCATTATTAACACCAAATTCTTTAGCAGCGCCAATCGCACACATTACATTTTCATAATTATGTTTTCCTTTTACTCTAATATCATTAAGTTCACAAACCTCTTGTTCTTTATAATAAATCTTACTATTTCTAATACATATATCTGCATCCACTTCACTATTAAAGTATACCTTACCAGAAAGAATATTTTTAGTATATTCTAAAACTTCTTTATCATTAGAATTTATTATCGCAACATTGGAGTTATCATGAAAACCAAAAATTCTAAGTTTGTTTTTCTTATAATTTTCATAAGTTTTAAACAAATCTAAATGTACTTCACTAAAATTAGTCAAAACACTAATATCTGTTTTGAATTTATCAAAATCAAGTAGTTGATGACTAGAGATTTCTAAAACTAAAATATCACCACTTTTAACCTCGTTAACTAAATCACATAAAGGAATACCAATATTCCCTCCAATATGTACAGGTAAACCTGCTACTTTAAGCATTTCATATGTTAATAAAGTTGTCGTTGTTTTTCCATTAGAACCAGTAATACCAACAATTTTCACATCAGTAGGTAATAAATTATACGCCACTTCCATTTCATTTATCACTGGAATATTTAATTGTTTAGCCTTAACAACTGTTTTATTTTCTGGAAATATTGCAGGATTTTTAATTACATAATCATAACTTTCATTTAATAAACTATCCTGTTCATCCGTAATAACCACATTTATACCAAGTGCTTGTAATTCACTAATAAGATTACTGTCATCGCATTTAACATCTGTTAATAACACCTGATTTTCTTTGCATAAAAATTTACTAACTGCTATACCACTACGTCCCATTCCTAAAACAAATATTTTCTTATCCTTATACATACGACATCTCCTTTTATTAATTATATCACAATGCCAATTAAAATAACACAAACTTTACAGTAAATAAATTGACAAAGCATAAAAATCAAGTATAATATTAGAAATAAAGCAAAAGAGGTGAACAGCAATTATGACAAAAAACTGTGCTTTAATATATAACAAAAATGCATCAGGATTTAATGAAAAAACATTCTTTAAAATCTTAAAAGAAATATTTGATTGTGGCTACAATCCTACTCCAATAGAAAGCACTTATCCAGAATTTATTATAGATAATATACAACTATTAAACAATGATTTTGATGTAATCTTAACAATGGGTGGAGATGGAACTGTTAGTAATGCCTATCAAGCATTTAATTCACTAGAATATCAAAAAGCCCTTTATGGTCATATTCCTAGTGGTACTACAAACGATATGGGACCAAATACTAACCTTCCAAGATATAACCCTACATATTCAACTAGATTACTGTTAAATGGTGATATTGAAAATCGTGATATAATTTCAATTAATGGACACGCTATCGCCTATGTTGCCGCAGGAGGAATTTTAGCACCTGCCACATACTTAATTGATAAAAGCAAAGACAAAAAAGATGCAGGAACTTTTAGTTACATAAGATATGGAGCAAAAAAAATCTTTACAGACCCTGAATTATACAAAAATATAGTTAATAACCCATATAGCATAACCTACGAAGCAAATGGACAAACAATAACTACTAGTACAATCTTTTTTGCTATATTTAACGCTAAATCATTTGCTAATTTATGCATTAATCCACACGCTGATATGAGTAATGGTAAATTTAACGTTGTAATAATTCCAAACATAAAAGAATTACTCAAAGTTTTAGGACAAGGCATAACATTAAATTATGGAATAATGCAATCAAAAAATGTATTCTCTACTGACGCATTAACACTAACCTTTAATGATAGAACCCCATTCTATCCATTAAACTGTGATGGTGATGAAAGAGACTTACTAGAAAATACAAACACACTAGAAGTAAAACCAAGTGGAAAAGTATTAGAACTTATAGGAAAAAAACGAAAATAAAAAAGTAGAAAATTCTACTCTTTTTTAAACCGTTTGACCAATTTCTTTAATATAAACATCCGATTCATTTTCAATTAATGCATTAGCAATAACACTTTCTATATCATCCTTAATAATTTTACCAATCCTTCTAGCACCATACTCATCATAATTAGACTTCAAAACAATATCACTAACAACTTTATCAGAAATACTAACATCTATCTTACCAGTATACTTCTTCTTTAACTCATCTAGTTTTAAATTAATAATTGAGATAATATCATCTTCCTTTAAATTATTAAAAGTTATAACACTATCTACCCTATTCATAAAAGGAATTGAAAATTTATCATTTAATTTAGTATTAACTTTAGAATCAATATTAAACCCAACATTTTTATCTAAAAATCCAACATTACTCGTCATAATAATCACAACATTATCGAATCTAACCACATTAGATTTACTATCCTTAATTTTACCTTCATCAAGCACCTGTAAAAATAAATTAATAATATCATTATGAGCCTTTTCAATTTCATCTAAAATCAAAACTGAATAAGGTTTATTTTTTATTTGCTCTAAAATATTAGTATTATCATCATATCCAATATATCCTGGAGGCGCACCTACAATCTTACTTATACTATGAGCCTCTTTATATTCACTCATGTCAAGTCTAATTACATTTTTAAGACCAACTAAACTTTCTCCAAATAATTTAGCCAGCAAAGTTTTTCCAACACCAGATGGCCCACAAAACAAACATGAATAACACTTATCATTTAAACCAAGTTTGATTTTTTTCAAAGTATTAGAAACTTTTTTAACTGCCTCATCTTGACCAAATACACTTTTATTAAATAGTTTTTCAGTTTGCTGAAGTATAGATTTTCTTTCTCCAAGTAATTCATAAATAGGAATTCCAGTTTTAGTATTTACAACATTAGCCACATCAGTTTTTGTAACCTTCTTTGGTTTCTTCTTATATAATGAAAGTTCCAAATTATTAATTTCATTCATAATTTCAAACTCCCTGGTTTTATACTTAGAAGCCTTATCAAAGTCATTATTAATAATCGCTTCTTTCTTAGCCGAAATAACCTTTTTCAAATCCTTATTATACTTTTTATACAAACTCATATTTTTACTCTCTTTTAAACTAGTCTTGGCACAAACCTCATCCAATATATCAATAGATTTATCTGGCTCATTACGATTATAAATATACTTTTCTGATAAACAAATAATTAAATCAATAATATCATCTTCAATAATTACATTGTGATAAGATTCATAAATACCTTTTAAATTAACTAAAATATCTCTAGTTTTTTCTTTAGTTGGTGCTTCAATAATAACCTTCTGAAATCTACGTTCCAAAGCCCCATCTTTTTCAATATACTTCTTATACTCCTCAGTTGTTGTTGCTCCTATAAGGCGTAGTTTTCCTCTAGCAAGTGCAGGTTTAAAAATATTTGAAGCATCAATTGCCCCCTCTGCCCCACCAGCACCTACTAAAGTATGTACTTCATCAATAAACAAAATAATGTCATCATTATCTTCGATTTCTTTCAAAATCTTATGCATACGTTCTTCAAATTCACCTCGATACTTAGTTCCAGCAACACTAGTAGCCATATCCAAACCAATAATCCTTTTATTTTTCAAACTCATTGGTACATCACCATTAACAATCATTCTAGAAAGTTCCTCAACAATTGCTGTTTTACCTACACCAGGGTCACCAATAAGTAAAGGATTATTCTTCGTTCTTCTCGATAATATCTCCAAAACCCTCTTAATTTCATCTTCCCTACCAGTTACAGGATCAAGTAAACCATTCATAGCCTTTTTATTCAAATCAACCCCAAGTTCCTCTAAAAGCAATTTTTTATTTCCTTTTTTATTAATTAACTTAAAAGTAAAATCATTATATAAATCATCTATATCAATATCCATACCAATTAAAATACGAATTGCTACTCCTTCACCTTCTTCAAGCAAACTAGAAAATAAATGATTAATAGTAACAACACCATTATTATTTTCTTTAGCATCTAAAGAGGCATTTTCAATAATTCTTTTTAAAAGTGGTGTATATAGGAAAAACTCACTAGGTTTAGAACCTTTTCCTATTATTCGAATAACCTCACCCTTAAATGTTTTATAATCTAAATCATACTCTTTTAATCTATCTGTTATATCATTATCACCTTTTAAAATAGCGAGTAAAAGGTGTTCAGATGATACATAAGGATGATTAAGTTCCTGCATTTCCCCTTTTGCTCTCACTAGTACTTTTCTTGCTTCTTCTTCAAAATTGCTGAACATAAATTTCTCCTTTCCAATTAATTCTATGTATATAATGGGAAGGTTTTCTCAAAATTAATCAACAATTTTTTTGAAAATTTAATTATTCACAAATTTATAAACAAAAAAGCAATTATAGAACTAAAATTGCTTTTAACTTTAACATTTTATCTTACCTTATCTAATGCGAATTTGTAAAACTTTCGCAGCGCCTACATTAACATTCGGCACCATTACATTCGCTTTCGCGAATGATAAATATTTTGCCTATCAGCAAAATATTAAATTCTAGATTTCTAGATAACGTTCATTATTTACCGCAGTACGAATCGCCATCAGAATCGATGGAGCAACTGGCATAAGGGCGAATCGGATCACCCACGAACACACCGCCATTGGAATACGCACTCATATCGCCGAACCCACTGAGGTGGCACTCTGAGGAGAAATCGGAGAAGTCGCAACTACCCCCATTACTTGTAAGCCAAGAATCATAGCTTTGTAAGAATGCTTTATTTGTTTCATAATATTCTGCATTCCCACCTTGCATACAATGTTCGCTGTCTGTTACAAAACATACATATGAGGCAGTTATTTTATTATCCTCTATTTCATGTTTTAAATAATAACCCCTTAATGTACTTGGATCTATTGTTGTTTCTATTCCTTCTATGCTATCCCCAATGTTTAATGTATCTGTTGTCCATCTATATACCACATTATTAG